>NZ_JAQRFJ010000019.1:0-56212 GCF_028599065.1 Xenorhabdus sp. PR6a
TTCGGTGACCGTTTAAACGGTCACATATAATGAATATGAAATGGCGATTACACAAAATAGTAAACAGGGTCCTACCGCGAGTAATATATCCACATTAAATACATTCCCAATAAATTACTTCGCTTTTTCTATAGAATACAATAAAGCCGGAAAGATCCCCGTGATCTTCCGGCTTTGTTTTTTTGAGAGCGGCTCACTCCCTGCCCTTAGTTGCTTTTGTAATCCCCAATCAACTCGCGCATCCGCAGCTTAATCTCACTGATTTGCGCGCGCTGGCGCTGGTATTGCTGCCTGAGGCTGTTCGTCTCGTCGCTATCAGGGATCAGCACCAAGCAGCCATTCATGATTTTTACGGTAACAGAGCCGCCAATCTCAAACCCTGCCTGTTTAAGCCACTGCCCTTTAAGATGGATCGCGGGCGGAGCTTTATCCTTATTATTTTGCGGGACGTATCCCACGGTGTAATAACCTTTGTTTTCTCAACCTGATTTATACATCAATCTATCTTATTGATATAAATCGGTAAAAATAAACCACTCATAACGCCCACTAACCCAATCACCAAACCAACCACAACAACTATTAACAGCCTGTCACTCTGGGTATATGATTTCCTACAGCCATTACGCTGAACCAACCTTAACCATTATCAAACATCAATAACCTGAAAAATCTCACAATACCTTGTTTTTAACATTAATTAATCACAAACAAATCAACATGAGAATAGGCTATGAACCCAAGAACCAAAGCAGAATCGGAGATCCTCGCTGGCAGGGCTGTTGATGCTGTCGTCTATATCTGGTATCCCTGCCGGAGCTTCGCGGTTGGACATGTTTCTATTTATATCGGTGGCGTACCGAAATATCCTTGGACGGATTTATATCCACGGCATCCACCCGATGATAACTATGTCAGTTTCCTTGCCGAACCCGATATATCGCGAGGCATTTTATCCTGTGCGGGAGCCTTGAACAGCCTTCACGCTGATTTTGTCGATCCCCCACATGTGGAATATTATCTGATTGGTTTAGATGTTGAAAAAATGCGAGACCACGCGGATGAAATCCATAAAGGCAAAAAATATGGCAATTTCAGGATAAGCCACAGTTATAATTCCATTAATAAAAATTGTGCAACAATGGTTGCCAACATATTAAAAGCAGGCGGCGTAGAAAATCTCTTAAATACCATTCAACGAATGGGTTATGGCAAAAATATCTATTGGACACCTAAAGATATCGCTCAATTGTGTAATGAGTTAAGAAATAATGATAAAGCAGTAAAAGTAAAAGGGTTGGATTGTCCAAGTAAACTGGATTTACCATTTAAAACGTTAATGGGCTTTAGATAGCGATAATAAAATAGATTTATCTATCCCAAAAGCCTGTGGGTAAAGTGTCTGTTTTTTCAATTTAACATAAAGTGCTATTTGGTTCAGTAGAAAAATTTAATTTATTACTCATGCCATTAACTACTTGTAAATCATTCATCCCAATGACACATTGTATGGGTCTACGAGCTATCACCTTAACAAGCTCTTCTGATTTTCTGAACATTCTCTAAACATTCAAGGATATTATGAGTAACCAACAGACGGCCAAAGGTATCTTGTATGCCTTGGGAGCTTATCTTATTTGGGGATTGGCACCCATCTACTTCAAGTCCATACAATATGTCCCCCCCGATGAAATCGTGTCACATCGTGTGATCTGGTCAGTTTTCTTTATGGTATTGATGATCACGTTGACTCGTCACTGGCGTCAGGTTTGGGGGGTTGTTCGTCAACCGAAGATATTGCTGTTATTAGGCATTACGGCCTTCACCATTACCAGTAACTGGCTGACTTATATCTGGGCAGTCAATAATGGGCATTTGCTGGAAGCGAGTCTGGGGTATTTTATTAACCCACTGGTGAATGTTTTGTTTGGCATGATATTTCTTGGTGAACGTTTCCGGCGTATGCAGTGGCTTGCCGTGGGTCTGGCCTTTACCGGCGTACTGATCCAGTTATGGCAGTTTGGTTCTGTGCCGGTGATTGGTTTGTATTTGGCGACGACATTTGCGGTCTATGGGTTGGTTCGCAAAAAATTAGGAGTTGATGCTCAGACCGGTATGTTAATTGAAACCACCTGGGTATTCCCTGTCGCGCTGATTTACCTGCTGTTTTTCACCCATAGCCCGACCAGTAATATGTTGGATAATACCTACTCTTTGAACCTGATGTTGATTGCTGCCGGTATTATTACGACGGTGCCATTGCTGCTCTTCACCGCCGCCGCTGCACATTTGCGTTTGTCCACGCTGGGCTTCTTCCAGTATCTTGGCCCAACCTTGATGTTCTTACTGGCAACGCTGGTTTATGGTGAGCAAATTGGCCCGGATCGTTTGATCACGTTTGGCTTTATCTGGGCTGCCCTGATTCTGTTTACTCTGGATGCGCTCTATACGCAACGTCGTTTACGGAAGTAGCCAAATTCTGGCAACAAGCATCAATATCCATCATCTTTCTGAACTGACCCAACATGTTATCTGACATTTGGGTCAGTTTTTTTGGTTCCTTTATTCATGGCGTTATTAATAAATTTCCGTCCAATCCTCTAGTGACAACCCTATTACACGTGAAAATTCACGGGTATTGTTTGTTACCAATGTGGCTCCCACAGACAGAGCATGCCCCGCAATAGCGGTATCATTATGTCCGATTAGTGTACCCGCAGCGGCCAGAGCAATTTTTATTTTCGTCGTTGCGTCTACCGCAGATTTATCCCACGGCAGAATTCCATCCAATCTTTTACAAAATTCGTCAACCAACACAACATGTTTTGGAGAAGCTTTTTTCCCAACCGCCCCGAAACGCATTTCTGCATAAGTAATGGCAGAGACAACTATTGGACAGTTATTCATCACGCATCGCTGTAATTGTCTAATCACTGCAATAGGTTGTTCACGCATAATAAATGAACAAATATTGGTATCCAGCATGTAACTTTTTTTCATAAATTCATACGCCCTTCCTCAATGATATCAGGGCGTTCAGATAGAAAATCCGCGTCGGCTTTATCCTCATATAAAAATGAATCCCAGCTAGGTCTTACCGGACGCAATATAATAGTTTCTCCTTCTCGGGTAATTTCCAGTTCATTGATACCCTCAAAATCCAGATCCTTAGGTAAACGGATAGCACGGTTATTACCATTTTTAAAAATTGCTACAGTCCGCATGGTAAATCTCCTGTATTAAAAGTACATACCCTAAGCATATGCAAACCTATATCACTGGTCAATATATAAACACAACTACCCTATTTTCATTTTGAAAACTATGCAATCGGTGGTTTTATTACAGCCAATTTTTCCGTTTGAAATAGAGATAAGGCGCCAAACCCGCAGCTATCATCAATCCAATAGCCGCAGGGTAGCCGAAGGTCCAATGCAGCTCCGGCATAAATTCGAAGTTCATGCCATAGCTGGACGCGACCAGCGTCGGTGGCAGGAATACCACGGAAACCACGGAGAAGATCTTGATAATGCGGCTCTGTTCGATGTTGATAAAGCCCATCGCTGCCTGCATCAGAAAGTTCACTTTCTGGAACAACGATTCATTGTGTGGCAGCAAGGATTCAATATCGCGCAGAATTTCACGGGCCTGTTCCAATTGATTGGTCGGCAGGCGGGCACGGCGCACAAGGAAGTTCAGGGCGCGCTGGCTATCCATCAAACACAGGCGGACTTTCCAACCGATGTCTTCCTGTTCAGCCAGGTTAGACAAAGCCGAATCAAATTCATCGCCCTGCTTGCCATTCATAATGACCCGGCTCAGGGATTCCAGCACGCTGTAGATGTTTTCAATCACATCCGCCAACTGCTCGATTTTAGTTTCGAACAAATCCATCAACAGTTCATAGGCATTCCCGTCAACCATCGTCTGGTTGCGGGCACGCATTCGGTATAATCGAAAGGCAGGGAGTTCACGCTCTCGCAATGTGTAGAGACGACCGTCACGGATGGTAAATGCGACCGTCGAGTTGCCGGCATGGTCTTCGGCATCTTCAAAATAGAAGAATGAGTGGACGTGCATACCATCTTCATCTTCAAAAAAACGGGCCGATGCCTCGATGTCATCCAATTCAGTGCGGGTTGCCAAGACTTGTCCCAGCTCATTCTGGACGCGGAGACGATCATTATCCCCCAGCCCCACCAAATCTACCCACATAGAGTCAGATAACTTATCACCTTCTTCAAGTTCAAGACGGAGCAGGCGATTATTCTCTAATTTAAATGCGTTCAGCATGTACCATAAGTCTCCTTTACTCCCTACGTTTATCGTAAGGCGCGAATGTTACGCTGAGAAGAAAAAACCTGTCAACATTCGACCGGATTATTGCCCCGTTTCGAGTCTGGCATAAGCGGCCACCAGCCATTTAATGCCTTCACCCTGAAACGCGATTTGCAAGCGGCAATGTTCACCACTGCCTTCGATATTGACAATCGTCCCTTCACCAAATTTGGGATGGCGTACACGCTGCCCAAGTGCATAACCACTGTCGTTGGCGCTGATGGGCGTGCCCAGCCGTTTGTGGCTGACCGGACGGGATACGGTTGCCCGCAGGCGAACTTCTGCCACGCATTCCGTCGGCAATTCGCCGATAAAACGGGATGGGCGGTGATACACTTCTTTGCCATATAAACGACGGCTTTCCGCATACGTCAGCGTCAGTTTTTCCATCGCCCGGGTCACCCCGACATAGGCCAAGCGACGCTCTTCCTCCAGCCGATCCCCTTCGTCAATGGACATCTGGCTCGGAAACATGCCCTCTTCCACGCCGACAATAAAGACTTGCGGAAATTCCAGCCCCTTCGCGGAATGCAGGGTCATCAATTGCACCGCATCCTGATAGATATCCGCCTGACCTTCCCCCGATTCAAGCGCGGCATGGGAAAGGAAGGCGGGCAATGGCAGCAGGTTTTCATCTTCATCCTGATAGCTGAACTGGCGGGTTGCAGTCACCAATTCTTCAAGGTTTTCGATGCGCGCCTGCGCCTTTTCGCCTTTTTCTTGTTGATACATCGCCCACAGGCCGGAATCACGAATAATGCGATCGGTCTGCACATGCAGAGACATTTCCTGCGTTTCGGTTTCCAGTGCTTCAATGAGTTCAATAAAGCGCTGCAACGCGGATGCCGCACGGCCAGCCAGCACTTTTTCCTGTATCAATAGCAAGCTACTTTCCCACAGGGTTTTTTGCTGATCACGCGCCACTTGGCGCACCACATCCAGCGTTCGGTCACCAATACCGCGCGTCGGTGTATTCACCACGCGCTCAAACGCCGTGTCATCGTGGCGGTTTGCCACCAAGCGCAAGTAGGATAAGGCATCTTTGATTTCCTGACGTTCGAAGAAACGCTGGCCACCATAGATGCGGTAAGGCAGGGAAACCTGCAATAAAGCTTCTTCCAAGACACGGGATTGGGCATTGCTTCGATAAAGAATTGCACATTCTTTCAGTGCCCCACCATTATCTAACCAATGCTTGATACGGCCGACAACATAACGGGATTCATCCAGTTCATTGAAGGCGCAATACAGTGAAATCGGCTCGCCCTCGCTCCCTTCTGTCCACAGGTTCTTGCCCAAGCGATCGCTATTATGGGCAATCAGGGCATTGGCCGCTTTCAGGATATTGCTGGTCGAACGGTAATTCTGTTCCAGACGGAGCATCCCCGCGCCCGGAAAGTCCTTAAGGAAACGCTGGATGTTTTCTACCTGCGCGCCACGCCAGCCATAAATGGACTGGTCATCGTCACCGACAATCATGACTTTGCCGCTTTCGCCCGCCAGAAGGCGAACCCAAGCGTATTGAATGCTGTTGGTATCCTGAAACTCATCCACCAGAATATTGGTGAAACGTTCACGATAATGTTGCAGGATCTGCGGTTTGTTCAGCCAGAGTTCATGGGCGCGTAGTAATAATTCGGCAAAATCCACCAGCCCGGCACGGTCACACGCTTCCTGATAGGCCTGATAGATTTTCAGCCAAGTTGCTTCTACCGGATTGCCATAACTTTCAATGTGTTGTGGACGCAAGCCTTCATCTTTTTTGCCATTGATGTACCACATTCCCTGACGGGCTGGCCACTTTTTATCATCCAGATTCATCGCCTTGATGATGCGTTTGATGAGACGGTGCTGATCTTCGCTATCCAAGATCTGAAAATCTTGCGGCAGATTGGCATCAAGGTGATGGGCACGCAGCAAGCGATGGGCAAGGCTATGGAATGTCCCGACCCACATTCCGCCTTGACTGGTGCCAATCAGGTTTTCAATGCGGTGGCGCATCTCAGCCGCCGCTTTATTGGTGAATGTGACCGCCATGATGGAAAATGGCGAGGCATTTTCAACTGACAGTAACCAGGCGATCCGGTGTACCAGCACGCGCGTTTTACCACTGCCGGCACCCGCCAGCACCAGCATATTATTACGGGGCGCTGCGACCGCTTCGCGTTGTTTATCATTGAGGCCTTCGAGCAGATATGAAACGTCCATAATTACCATCAGTTGTTTGCAAGGTTCGGTAGGATTAACAAGCCAAGCTGTTTTTTTACATATATTCGTCGTACTTCAAATAATAAGCAGCTTTCGTCTTGCGAGCGGCAATTTGAAGTGTATAGGGTATCGATTTCAATTTGAAATTATATCAGTGCTATCAAAGAAGCCAAATCAGAAATCTCAACATGTGGAACCCGTCGTCCTTCCGGTTCCTGCATCAAATTTTTATTTTCGATGTTGATCCAACAAGCCTGCATGCCGCTGCAAAGCGCCCCTTCTACATCGGTATTCAGGTTATCCCCCACATGCAGGATCTGATGGATGGGGAGGTGGAGCCGTTGCGCCGCCAGACGGTACATATCCGGGTAAGGTTTGGCACGCCCATCCACGCCCGCTTTCAATACAAAAGCAAAGTAAGGGGCAAGACCGCAGGCGGCCGGTTCAGCATTCCCATTGGTGATTGCCACCAGCGGCATTTTTTCCGCCAAGACAGACAAAGTGTGATGAGTCGATTCAGGCACGGTGATTTGGTTACGCCAGTACATAAAGCAAGACATAATTTCATCCGTGCCACGCATTGTCTCTTCATGATTGAAGCCATGATGAGTAAACATCAGTTCTGCGGATTGGCGGCGCCATGAGGTCACATCGTGATAAATATCCGGTTCCTGTTCAAGCACAGCCTGACGGTATAAACGCAGCTCTTCATGCCCAAAGTGGCCGAATTTGGCATCGTACTGCCTGACAAAACACAACACTTCTTTTTCGGTTTTATCGATCACAGGATGGTTATCGTAAAGCGTATCATCCAGATCGAATGTCATCGCCGCAAACGGCGCGAGAGGCCGATAAAAACGCATTATGATTTTCCTCGTTTGGCTCTGGGGTGAGCCACGTCATAGACTTTGGTCAGATGCTGGAAATCCAAGTGAGTATAGATCTGGGTCGTCGATAAATTCGCATGACCTAATAATTCCTGCACGGCTCGAAGATCACCGCTGGATTCCAGAATATGTGTGGCAAAAGAGTGACGCAATTTATGAGGGTTGATATGGCTGCTGACGCCTTGTCGAACCCCCCATTGTTCAAATCGTTTCTGTACGTTACGGGCAGAAATACGTTTTCCACTCTGACTAGAAATAAAAAGCGCATCACTTTCCGGTTCAAACAGTTCGCGCATTTCCAGCCAGCGCCGGAGCCATTCCTGAGCCATACGACCGAACGGCACCTTACGCTCTTTGCTGCCCTTGCCATGAACCCAAACTTCCCCACTTTCCAAATCCAAATGGCGACAATCAAGCCCCACCAGCTCAGACAAACGTAAACCGGCTCCGTACATGACTTCCAGCATCGTTCTGTCACGCACTGACAGCGGATCGTCCAGATTAATATTGAGGAGTTGGTTAACTTCATCCACGTCCATGTTTTTCGGCAAGTGGCGTTTTTTACGGGGAGCACTGACGGTTTTCGCAGGATTGGCCGCCAGTTTATTTTGCATCACCATCCAGTCAAGAAAGCTACGCAAGGAAGAAAGGCGCAGGGCAAGGCTGGCGGACTGCAAACCTGCCCGACGACTGCGGGAGGCAAACATTCTGACTTGGGCAGGCTCCAGCGCCTGCCACTCACGTATTCCCATTTCCAGTGCCATTGCCGCCAAAACCGCCAAATGGCGCCGATAATTGGTGATAGTGGCAGGGCTTAAGCGGCGCTCAACCCGCAAATAGTGCAAAAAGTCTTCCACGGGCGCTAGCAGTAAATCAATTGGCTGGGTCATGCGCGTTCAATCCAGCGGGACAGCAAGCCCGGCAGCAGCTTCGCCAAATGGTCGAGAATGTCCGTGCCCATGCCTTCGTGGTAGTGCTGTTTATCATGGCTGTTGAAAATCACCAGACCCAAATCCCCTTGTGCGCCCAGAAGGGAGATGGCCACTGAACCAACATGGCGTGCCTGTGGCATCAACAATAAAATCTCCGGGCCATGCAACTGGCCGAGATAATGATTTTTTTCACCAAAGCGCTTAATGCGGACGGTCTCAAAGGCATGACGGGAAATCGCCAGCTCCGGCGAATTCAGTGGTGCGCCAAGATGCCATTTATCACTGAACAACCGAATATAGCTGTTACTCAATCCCAGCGTTTTTGACCATGAACTCAAGCAGGAAAGAAAGTCCTGCAAACTCTTGGCACCAGAAAGAGTTGACAGCAATTGCAACAGATTGCTAAACAGCACTTCATTCTGCTTCGCCTGCTCTATCAAATGGTTGAGATCATCTTCCAGATAGCCGATGCGTTTCCTCTGGCGACTCATATGCCATTCCATCAAAGAGATACTCTCCCGCACCGGATGGGGAACTCTTATCTTATCAACCCTATTGGCATTACGGATAAAAAAATCGGGATTATTCAACAAATAATCCATGACCGATTGATCATCCAGCCTGTTGTCGCTATGCAATGGATCGTCTTTTTTAGCCATTTTCCAATGCCCCATATTTCAGAGTGACTCAATCACAAATGAATCGTGCCATCATAGACGTGGGTTGCAGGCCCGGTCATAAAGAGTGGCTTGCCTGGCCCATCCCAGCGAATTTGCAGGGTTCCTCCCGGAAGATCAACCCGAACTTGATTATCCAGCAGATTTTGCTGGATACCGACGGCGACCGCGGCACATGCGCCACTGCCACATGCCTGTGTCTCACCCGCACCACGCTCAAAAACACGCAACCGAATATGGCCCCGATTGATCACCTGCATAAAACCAATATTGGCCCGCTGCGGAAAACGTTCATGGCTTTCTAACACCGGCCCCAATATTGCCACTTCAGCGGTGTTCACATCCTCAACCTGTATGACACAGTGAGGGTTTCCCATCGACACAACGCCACAAAGCACCGTGCGTTCGATGGCTCGGATAATATAGGTTTTCTCCGCCTTATTGGCGCGAAAAGGAACCCGCTGCGGTTCAAAATCCGGCTCTCCCATGTTGACACAAACTTGGTCATCATGGGTGATGCTCAATGTCATGTAGCCTGCTTGCGTGCTGACCTTGATATCGCGTTTATTGGTCAGCCCCTTGAGGCGAACAAAACGGGCAAAGCAGCGCGCCCCATTGCCACACTGGGAAACTTCACTGCCATCCGCATTAAAAATGCGGTAGTGAAAGTCTAAGTCAGGATCATAGGGGGCTTCAACAACCAAAAGCTGATCAAAACCCACCCCAGTATGCCGGTTAGCCAGACGGCAAATTAACTCTGGAGAAAAATAAACATTTTGGGTCACGGCATCAACGACCATAAAGTCATTGCCAAGACCGTGCATTTTGGAGAACTGCATATACGGCCCCAAGAGAAATCACATTACCGGATTGCTATCATTAAGCATCCATTGAGCTATTGTCTTTTAATAAGCTGTTTTCTGACAATTTTTCTGGCTGCACCTTATCCGCTTTGTACACAGATGCTTGTGTTGCTGAGGTTTCCGCCGGAGGAAAATAAAGGGGACCTTTCAAGCCACAACCAGTCAGAGAAAGTAATGTTATGATAGTCAGTGACCAACAGAGTTGTTTTTTCATTATATTAATGCCTGTGATTCATGCGCCAATACTCTCTATAATCGCAGCTAGGCCCTGAAAAGCAAATAGGAAATAAATATGAACGATAGCGAATTTCATCAATTGGCAGATCAATTGATGCTTCATCTTGAAGAGCAACTGGATAATTATGATGGAGATTCGGATATTGACTATGAAACAAACGGCGGTGTGATGACACTGAGTTTTGAAAACGGCAGCAAAATCATTATCAACCGCCAGGAGCCTTTCCATCAGATATGGCTGGCAACCAAAAATGGCGGTTACCATTTTGATTATCAGGATAGTCAGTGGATTTGTGACCGCAGTGGTCGCGATTTGATCTCCATGCTGGCACAAGCAATCACTGACCAAAGTGGTGAGCCATTTCAATTTGCGTGAATATTTTTCACGGCAATCCAGTAAGCATCATTCTATTAGCCAAAAGCGCCTGATAAAACAGGCGCTTAATGCCATTAATAGAGAAAAATATCAATAGTGATACAACGAACGATAAGGATCATGTGCCTGACATGTTTTATCAAGGCGTACCTCAACATGCAACCTTGCCTCATTCGCTTCTATATCATCCACCGGATACACGCCTTCTATAAACGGAGTGACATGGGTGCGCTCACCTTTCTTAACGATTTGATAGAACTGCGGCAAATTGAAATTGATAAAACTGGAGCCATAAGTGAAACGATCATGCGATGATGAATAAAATCGACTGATATCCCGTACTAATTCTTCTTTGCTTCCTTCACAATGAGAATAAATTTCCACCCGATTTGATTCATCAAGAATATAAATATTGAATCCCTGATTATTTTCGATATCTTCGAAAAAAAACTGGATAATTCCCTCGCAGGCAAAACCGTCTATGACCGGTGGTAAGTGTTTTTCTTTGGTATCAATTTTAACTGGCAGGCCATGTAATTTGGTATTGGAAATCGCCCCATAGAACTCCACCGCATTTTCCAGTTTTTGCACCGAAACATTTAATCGTTCGAAGAATAATCCCCATGTTTGCCCTGAAATCCGTAATGCCTTAAAGCGATTTGGATCTTGCCGATTGCTGGACAGACGTAACTCGATACACTCCGACACTAATTGCTGGATACGGGTGCGGATCAATCCACGTAAGTGTTTGCTATAACAGAAGACGTCAACATCAGCTGGTGGCGCTGCATCTTGATGCATTTTGCCCAATATCGTCTTCAATGCTTCCAGTACCGATTGTTCACCACTGAAATGCAGGGTTCTCACTTCATTCCATGAATTGCGATAAAGTAAATCAATGCTGCCGACCAGACATTGCTGCAATTCCCCAAAACTGAAAACATTCAGGTTCCTTAAATCAAAACGAACAATTTGTTCGGAAAAGGCCGCGGTTGGATCTTGCTCTAAATTGACAATGATCGCTAAATGACGAATTTCACAAGGACTGTATAATGCTTTGGGTGTCGGTGCCGGTAAGCGGATCGGGAAATGAGAGGCAATATCATCCACCAGGTCACCTAATTTTTGCCTGTCACACTGGGACTTCCCATGACGAATATAGAGCTGGGTTTCTTTGGTCAACAGGCCATTGAAATAGGTCCAGGAAACTAATTTATTGAGATAACGATTGAATTCCAGCGGTTGGTGACCAATGATCGATTCAATGGTTGGGGCATGGTTGTAAAGATACCAGCCACTTCGGTTGACTCGTCCGGGAGGCACATAAATGAAGGTCAGATGCTTTTCTGACAGATCCGGTGATATCTGAGGATTGACCAACGTCACTTTACCGGGTAATGCCTCAAAAGCCGCATACAATTTACGGGTCAATACGCCAATATCTTGCGGGCTGGCACTCACGCTTAAATTATTGCGGCGGGCAAAACGGATCAGGTTGCGGTAACTCTGCATCATGGTGTCAAGCAATTCATTATGGGCAGCACGCACCTGCTCAATTTTCCATGCATTGCGGTTATCCAGCGTGACCAGTTTATTGTCGTCCCAATCCCATTCTCGTACCAACTGGGAGATAACCTGACGACGCCATCCTGTACAGCCTTTGTCACGCTGAATTTCCGGTAATTTCTCACAGACCTTGAGATAAAAACAACGACGCGCCAAATCGAGGCGCGTAAGATCGTTCGTAGCAGCCAGGTAGCGGGTTACGCGTTCCAGCATCATGCTATAAGCATCGAGGCCAAAGGAAACAATCGCGCCATCATGAAAATATTGCTTCATCTCCATCGCCAGAAGTTTTCCATTGGGATATTCCCATGAATAAGCCTCCAACAACAGACTCTTTAATACGGCCTTATAAGGCGAGTCCACACTTTTATAAAGCTGCCAAAGACTTGCCCCAAAATATTCTTCTGCGGACAATTCACCCAAGCCGCCCAGATCCAACCATTCATTTGGCGTCAATACACCCTGGGCATAAAGAGAAAGGACATACTCATCATAATGCGCTTCTTCTTCCACCGGCACCATTGCCCACAACAAGCGTTTGCCAGCCATACAGACCGCTGTGCGATAAAATTCATCAAGCAGCAGGATATGTTGGGTAGAACCGCAGTCTTCACCGTTCAAACTACCACAGGCGTTATGCCGAAAACGGTTTTCATCAATCAGAAAAAAAGTCACCTCAATGCCCAGTGACGCTGCCCACTGTTCTATCAAGGTACATTTTTGTTCCAGTAAGGCTTTTTCATCACTATCCAACCAAGATTGATGGCAGACCCAAACATCCACATCAGAAGAGCAGCTTTGCCCGATAGAAGAGGTACTGCCCATCGAGTAAATCCCGGTAATCGGCAATTCACCATTGGACGTATGCGACAATACATCTGGCAAGGCACCAGTCAACTGGCTGTCCAGATCATTAATCCAAAACTGCTGTGCTTCATCAGGCATAAAAAAGCAAACACCGTGAGGGACGTCGCTTTTGATATAGCCCGGCATCATTGGATGATGATAATGTAATAATACTGGAATTAAACTATAAACTTGCTTGAAAGCGTCACCCATTAAACTCGTGGCGCGTTCTAATCTAAGTTGGTTAATTGCATCCAGTCGCTGCTTCAGCGTTTCAATATAGAGATACAAGAGTTTTGCCTGATATCAGTTCCAGTGCCCAAAGTAGTCCCCTGTTTCCGATAACGCGTGGTATTGCAAGATTATTTAAAATTATTTTTACAAACTTATTGTCGGAAACGTGATCAATTTAACACCTTGCAGTCAAAGCGTAAAGTACGCAATACCATCTTTTCTCTTCACCTGCAATAGCCAAAACATAATTAACCCTTTGTAAAATATTAAGTTAATCACGAAATAGACACAATAATATGCTTTTTTAGCATAACTATTATAGTTGATTATTTTTCATATCGTGGATGTAAAGCATTGTAAGTACATCACTCTTCCGTAAATATTTAATCTAAGCCTATTTTTCTATTGTTAAATATTTGCACCGCTTTTTATCATCACGCTAAACAAAAATGTCAATTTGCTTTTAAGTCAATCTTTTTGTTTATTTTCTCCTTTCAAATAAAATATTATTTTAATAATTAAAATTATTTTTATCTTATAATCGGTATATCCATAAACTATTTTGATTTTTTTCTGGCTTTTTCGTCACTGGAAAAAAAATCATTGAAATGTTAAAACTGGCACTATTTTCTGACTAATTGGTGACTAACTGGTGGCTAAAAACCATTATCCCAATCAATTAATACACTGACCCAATACATTTACCCAATATACTATCCATGACAATGAAAACCATTCGCATCGCTACCCGCCAAAGCCCATTAGCCATGTGGCAAGCGCAATATGTGCAAAAACAACTGAAACACTTTCATCCAGAACTGAAAGTCGAGCTGGTGCCGATGGTGACACGCGGCGATATTATCCTCGATACGCCATTGGCGAAGGTCGGCGGCAAGGGGCTGTTTGTAAAGGAGTTGGAACTGGCTCTGCTTGAAAAGCGGGCTGATATTGCCGTCCACTCCATGAAAGATGTCCCTGTCGCATTTCCTGAGGGTTTGGGGTTGGTCACAATCTGCGAACGGGATGATCCACGGGATGCTTTCGTTTCAGTAAACTACGCCTCGCTTGATGACCTGCCCGTCGGCAGTGTGGTGGGAACATCCAGCCTGCGTCGCCAGTGCCAGATTCGCCAGCAACGTCCTGATCTGGTGATCCGTGATTTGCGCGGTAATGTCGGTACGCGTTTGAGCAAGCTCGATAACGGCGATTATGATGCCATTATTCTTGCAACCGCAGGGCTGAAACGGTTGGGGCTGGAAGAGCGTATTCGGATGCCATTAGCGCCTGAGTTATTGCTGCCCGCCGTCGGTCAAGGGGCGGTAGGGATTGAGTGCCGGCTTGATGATCATCAAACCCGTGAACTGCTGTCCCCCTTGAACCACGCCAGAACAGAAGCCTGCGTTCTCGCTGAAAGAGCCATGAACACCCGCCTTGAAGGCGGCTGCCAAGTCCCGATTGGCAGTTATGCTATCTGGCAGGAAGACCGTATTTGGCTACGCGCACTCGTCGGCGCGCCGGATGGTTCAGTGATCGTGCGCGGTGAAAGAGTGGTATCACCCAACGAGGCCCGTCAAGCGGGTATCGCCTTAGCGGAAGAGTTATTGGAGAAAGGCGCCCGCCAGATTTTGGCTGCCGTATACCAGAGGAATCCACCGGAATGAGTATTTTGATCACCCGCCCTCTCCCTGCCGGAGAGGAGTTAGCCAAGCGACTGCGATCTATGGGAAAATCCGCTTTCAGCGCGCCCCTAATCGATATTCGCCCTGGGGCTGATTTACTCTTACTGTCACAAAAACTGCAATGGCTGTCTGCGGGCGATCTGGTTTTCCTATTATCAAAAAATGCCGTCCATTATGCCCATAAGCAACTGATGCAAGAAGGCCAGTCCTGGCCTAATCAACTCTCTTATTATGGTATCGGCAAATCCACTTCCCTGATGTTTCATCAGCTCACTGGGTTAAACATCTTCTGCTCCGGGCAAGGTGAAACCAGTGAAGATCTACTGCAACTTCCCGCTTTACAGAAAATGGACAATAAAAAGATTTTATTGCTCCGAGGCAATGGTGGCCGCGAAGTGATCGCCTTAACATTAAGGTTTCGGGGAGGTGAAGTCGATTATTGTGAATGTTATGCACGTCAGCCGGTCAACTATGATGCCGCCAATTTCAGTCGTCACTGGCGGCAATGTGATATAAAAACCCTCGTTGTGACCAGTGGCGAAATGCTGCAACTGTTATATAACTTAGTCACTGATAGCGATGGGAAAGCGTGGTTACTGAATTGTAAGCTGATTGTGGTCAGTGAACGCCTTGCTGATATCGCCCACACCCTGGGCTGGCAAACAATAAAAGTCGCCAAGAGTGCAGATAATGACGCCTTAATCCAGGCGCTGGAATAAATTAATATGGGATGTCCAATGATGACGGAACAAAAGCAAACTACCGATGCGGTTGAGACAAAACGCCCTCAGCAACCTGCAACGGCTCCCCATAAATCCAAGAGTTATGGATGGGTGGGCAATACGCTCTCAATTGCCATTTCTCTGGCGATAGGGGTGGGTGGCCTTTATATTTATTATCATGGTCAACAGCAGAATGCAGCATTAAGCGACAAAAATCTTGCTCTTCAACAAGAGATGGCGGCTCTGACACAGCAGCAGTCTGCCGATAAACAAAATTTTGATGCCAAACTCCAAGCGCTGGAGACTTCCTTACAACGAGCCAATTCACAAAACCAGCAGTCAGATGATCGCATTGCAGAGCTACGCAACCGTGTTTCGGCCTTGTCAAATACGGATATCGAAAACTGGCGGCTGGCGCAGGCAAGCTCCCTCGTTAAGATGGCTGGCCGAAAAGTCTGGAGCGAGCAAGATATCACCACCGCCATCGCCTTGCTGAAAGATGCTGACCAGAATCTGGCTGAAATGGATGATCCCAGCCTGCTCCATGCCCGTGAAGCTATCATGGCCGATATCGATTCTCTGACCAAAATCAAACAGGTTGATTTGGATGGCATTATCCTGACACTGAATCAGCTCTCCAATCAGGTCGATCATTTACGCCTTGCCGATAAAGTAGAGCAAGCCACATCAGAGCAAGCAAATCATCACGAAATCACCGCTTCACTCTCTGACTGGCGCCAGAACCTCAGCAATAGCTGGCACAGTTTTATGGATAATTTCATTACCATTACCCCGCGTGATAACAGCAAGGCACCGCTGCTGGCACCTAATCAGGGGGTTTACCTGCGCGAGAACATTCGTTCCAAGCTGCTCATTGCTGCGCAGGCCGTTCCCCGCCATCAGGTTAAAATTTATCAGGGGGCGTTGGAGGATGTGCAAACTTGGGTGAAGACCTATTTTGATACGGCTTACCCAGATGCAGAACACTTTTTAAAAAGTGTGGATTCACTGCAAAAAAGACCGTTGTCTATCGATATCCCTGAACACCTGAGCAGCCAGTCAATATTGACAGAGCTGGTACGTAAACGTATCTACAATTTACCCTCTTCAAAGCCGTTACCGCCTGCAAAGCCATTGCCTCATTCCAAGCCACCTCAAACGGGTTCCCAGTCAGACACCCAGCCTGATGCGCAATCACTGCCGACCACAACAGAAACGGCAGATGATCAAGAACAAACATCTGCCGGGGAGATCTGAACATGCTAAAAGTCTTATTGCTGTTCGTTATCCTGATTGCAGGGATCGTGCTCGGCCCCTTGATGTCTGGTCATCAAGGGTATGTTTTGATCCAGACGGACGAGCACAATATCACCACCAGTATCACCGGGCTGGTGATCATCTTCCTTCTGCTGCAATTCCTGCTGATTTTTCTCGGTTGGGGCTATCGTCGCTTGAAACGCACCGGCACCTCCACCCGTAGCTGGATCTTTGGCGGGTATAAACGTCACCGTGCCCGTTCACAGACCAAACAGGCGCTGCTGAAATTCGCCGAAGGGGACTTCAAACAGGTTGAACGCCTGATGGCGCGCAACGCTGACCATGCAGAACTGCCTGTTGTGAACTATTTGCTGGCCGCCGAAGCCGCCCAACGGCGTGGTGATTATTTCCAGACCCACCACTATATTGCACAAGCGGCAGAAGTTGCGGATAAAGACCAGCTTCCCGTCGATATTAGCCGTGTGCGTGTCCAACTGGCGCAAGGTGATGTTCATGCCGCCCGCAAGGGGGTGGAGAAACTGCTGGAACATACCCCTCGTCACCCTGAAATATTGCGATTGGCTGAACAAGCTTACTCGCTTTCCGGTGCGTATCAATCCCTGATTGATCTTTTGCCTTCGATGCTGAAAGTGAATCTGCACAGTGAAGAAGAAATTGTTAAATTGCGTCAGCAAGCCTATATCGGATTGATGAATCAGGTTATGGCAGGGAAAGGCAGTGCTGGCCTGAAAGTATGGTGGAAAGATCAAAGCCGCAAAATTCGCCATGATATTGTGCTGCAAGTTGCGATGGCAGAGCATTTGATTGAATGCAATGATCACGAGACAGCCCAGCAACTCATTTTGGATGGGCTAAAACAGCAGTATGACGAACGTCTCCTGCTATTAATTCCACACCTTAAGGCAACGGATGCGACAACCATACAAAAAACGCTTTCTCACTTATTAAAACAACACGGTGCCACCCCATTGCTCAACAGTACGTTGGGACAGGTTGCTTTGCGCCAGGGTGAATGGGCGAATGCGGAATCAGCGTTTAAGGCGGCGTTAGCACAGCGACCGGATGCCCACGATTACGCATGGCTTGCCGATGCACTGGACAGATTGCAAAAGCGTGAAGAAGCCACCCAAATCCGCAACAAAGGCTTTATGCTGACTTTAAAGCGTGACAGTGACGTCGAAGCATAAGGCATAACTTCTGCCTCAGTTAACGATGATCGGTGCATGGATGCAGTTGAGTCGTTAACCGAGGTGCATCACAGGCAAAAAAAAACACCTATCAAAGAAGACAGGTGTATAAATATAATCAGGTCTACAGACGGATAGTGCCTCACTCAACGTTGTGTCCGGTTTGCGATGAAAAGACAGAAA
The DNA here is from genome assembly GCF_028599065.1 of Xenorhabdus sp. PR6a. Taxonomy (NCBI): domain Bacteria; kingdom Pseudomonadati; phylum Pseudomonadota; class Gammaproteobacteria; order Enterobacterales; family Morganellaceae; genus Xenorhabdus; species Xenorhabdus sp. PR6a. The sequence continues at coordinate 18,214 of NZ_JAQRFJ010000019.1, forward strand.
GCTCATTCATCTATAACGTGGACCATAGGCACTGACAATCAGCTCTACATCATCCTGAGGTTTATGAAGCCACAGGCTGTCATAAGGAGTAGGATGAGTATCTACGGTTTTAATTAATGCATTTTACGTGCCAATTTTCTCAGTCTGGATAAACCTTCCTTACCCAAGATTTGCCAGGCTTTCCAGAATAGATAGCGTATTTTTCACCAAGTCTCGTTAAAAAGACCGTCTCTCATTTGAGACGTCTTTTGAGTCGTTTACATATAGGCAATATAAATCATGGTGTTAAATGTCTCCTATTTGAGACATTCGATGGTACTGCTTGTCGTTGAAATACAACACCAATACAAAAATAGCTTTTAAAACAGAATGTTAATTCATGAATAAAAACAATCGCATTTAATTTTACGCTAAAAAATCAAACAGAAATTAACAGGAAACAGGAAGGAAAAAACTTTTTATCAGCGGGAAAAGCAGAAAGAAATAAAAAGAAAAAACCCCGACAAGCGGGGTTTTCTCAGAATCTGGTCGGCGAGAGAGGATTCGAACCTCCGACCCACTGGTCCCAAACCAGTTGCGCTACCAAGCTGCGCTACTCGCCGAAATATTTTTTATCTCTTTTATGGTGCGAAGGGGGGGACTTGAACCCCCACGTCCGTAAGGACACTAACACCTGAAGCTAGCGCGTCTACCAATTCCGCCACCCTCGCGTTTCATAAAAAAGATGGGGTGGCTAACGAGACTCGAACTCGCGACAACTGGAATCACAATCCAGGGCTCTACCAACTGAGCTATAGCCACCATAACAACTATCTTTTTTTACCTATTGCTATTTCCATAGCAATATTTTTACAACAACGTTGCCTACCAAAATAACCCACTATCACTGCTCTTGCACGCTTTAAATGGCGCGCCCGACAGGATTCGAACCTGAGACCTCTGCCTCCGGAGGGCAGCGCTCTATCCAGCTGAGCTACGGGCGCTTAACGCCGTTGCGGTGGAGGATAGTACGGATTTAATATCGTACTGTCCAGTGCTTTTTTAAAAGAAATGATGCGTTTGATTATGCTTTGCTCATTTAGCTGATAAAGACAGCATATTTCCACCGCGGCCGTGTAACAAACAGTGCTACCGATAGTTTCCTTGATTAAAGAACCAGCAAGAAAACTATCTTGATCTTTTTGGCAAATACAACTTCATCAACCAATAAATTGATGACACGAGCAACAAAAATACGCCCCCGACCATCAGCGAGAAACGTGTATCCGGGTTAATCGCCATGCCGACCAAGACACAACACAGGAAAAGCAATGTCAGGTAGTTGACATAAGGGAACAGAATCGATTTAAACCGATGCTGTTTCATGGCTTCCTCATGATGTTTACGAAAACGCAATTGGCTGACCAGGATCACAAACCACGGCACCATGCCGGGCAATACGCTGGCACTATAAACGTAAACAAAGACTGACTGCGGATTGGGTATTAGGTAATTCAGGCTGGAACCCGCAATCAGGCAAATAATGGTAATGGCAATACACCTTACCGGCACGCCATTTTTCGACAACTTCAGCAATGAAGCCGGTAATTGGCGGTTCTGCGCCAAGGCATACAGCATTCGACCACCACTGTACATTCCGCTGTTGCAGCCTGACAGCGCAGCAGTCAGCACAACAAAGTTAATCACCGCGGCCGCAGAAACAATACCCACTTTAGCAAAAGTCATCACAAATGGGCTGCCATGTGCGCCAACTTCTGTCCACGGAAACAATGTCACAACAATAAAAATCGCCCCGACATAAAAAATCAGGATACGCCACAAGATATTGTTGATCGCTTTTTTAAGGGTCACTTGTGGGTTTTTCGCTTCACCAGCAGTGATGCCAACCAGCTCTACCCCTTGATAAGAAGCAACCACAATACAGAGCGCAAATAAAAAGCCTTGCCATCCACCGGAGAAGAAACCACCATGCGAGGTCAGGTTACCCAAACCAATCGGTTGCCAGTCATTGCCCAGCCCAAAGAAAATCAAGCCGATGCCAACCAGGACCATCACAATAATTGTTGTGACTTTGATCATGGCAAACCAAAACTCCAACTCCCCATACAGCCTGACTGCTGCCAGGTTTGCCAAGGCAACCAATCCAACCGCCATCAATGCTGAAACCCATTGGGGTAATTCTGGAAACCAGAATTCAGCATAGACGCCCACGGCCGTGATCTCTGAGATCCCGACAGAAACCCACATGAACCAGTAACCCCATGCGGTTAAGCATCCCCAGTAAGGACTCAGATACTTATGCCCAAAAGCCGCAAATGAACCTGTTACAGGTTCAAGGAACAACATTTCTCCCATGGAACGCATGATGAAAAAAACAAAAAGCCCAGCAATAATGTAAGCCAGCAAAACAGAAGGACCGGCCCATTTCAAGGTACTGGCTGACCCCATAAATAACCCGACACCGATGGTACCACCCAGCGCAATCAGCTCAATATGACGTGCCTCAAGTCCCCTTTGCAGGCTCTGTTTTGAATCACTCATAAAACTCCCTAATCCACTTTTATGATGTTTATATTTGCAAACAGAAAAATACAGGAATTGATAATCAATCGTTGTAAAAAGGCTGGGATCAAAACACGTTTTGCCAATCAGTGAAATAAAAAAATGATAAATTGGCGGTTATTCCACGTTTTTGCCACATAAGATTTGAGAACAGGCAGAGAAACGATAAGGACAGCGATCAGAAATGAAGCAGCAACCTGCTGCACACCAATAGCACATGATCGATGCAGCAGGTAGAAAAAAAAGAGATTATCAGATCAGGATCAGAGTTTGCCACCGTAATAATAGCCAAGGAATCTCAACAACTTTATCTGTCTTCGGATGCGACCAGGTTGAGAAAGCAAGCGATACAACCACTCCAAGCCCAAATTTTGCCAGATTTTCGGTGCTCGTTTCACTTGTCCGGTAAAAACATCATAAGTGCCCCCAATCCCCATATACAGGGCATCCGGATGTACCTTGCGGCAATCGCGCATAAAGATTTCCTGTTTGGGTGATCCCATCGCTACCGTAATAATCGCAGCACCACTGGTATAGATCCGCTCAAACACCTTATCGCGCGTTTCTGGGGTAAAATAGCCATCCTGACTGCCCACGATATTAACGTTCCACTGGCGACGCAATTTTTCCTCAGTCTGTGCCAAAACATCTGGTTTTCCGCCGACCAAAAAGACCGGCGTGCCTTCACGCCCAGCTCGTTCCATAAGGGCTTCCCACAAATCAGCACCCGCAATACGCGACACATCCGCATCAGCGTATTTACGGCGGATAGCACGTACGATACTAATGCCATCTGCGTATAAATATTCAGCCTCATCCAGCAACATATTCAGGGCATTGTCTTTCTCTGCGGTGAGCACTTTTTCTGCGTTAATCGCAACCAATGTCCCCGTTTTTACCTGCCCATCCAGAAAAAGGTGGTCGAGGAAATGCGACATACCGCGGAATCCCCAAATATTGAGGCCACGAATGCGGTATTTGGGTATGTTATTCAATGCCATTTTTTTTCCTTACATCCAAAAGTACAGATGTTTTTCGCGAAGTTGCCAAGGTATTGACCATAAACGTTCGGATCAATCCGGCACTTTCAAACAGCCAATACAGCAATTTCGCCACGACCAGACACAAGCCAAAGACAATACAAAAGAACACGACCCGGGAAACAAAAGAATCGACACCTTCACGGGCCAGCACAATCATGTTAAAGATGGCACCAAAACAAAAAGCCTGCAAAATTGCTGCCTTATAACGATTGCGCTCTTGTTTTCCGGCTTCATAAATCCAATCAAACCACTTGATAATAAAACCGACGGCTATCGCCCCCAGAGGAATAAAGAATACGCCTCCCATCACCACCAAAGAACCAATCAGTGTGGGTGAAATCGCAAGGCCAGAGTGATTATTCAATACATCCCACGTGAAATAGTTAGCGGTATTCCAGACCAGATTCGGTCTGTCCGGCCATACCCAACTGGGGATAAAGACATAAAAATCACGGACAATCGGCGCCAGCCCCTGAAAATCTATTTTACTGTAATTATCCAGCAACAGAGCCAGATTTTCCCACGGCGAGAAAGTATCTCGCGTGAGATACAGGAAGGTATAAAAAGCTTCTGCTCCGCTCACATCCAGACTGTAGCGCTTCAACGCCAGCCAGAACATGCCGATAATGCCCATCATACCCGCAACAAACAGCATCCATAGTGTGATCCAGCCACGGACAATCCCGATAAACAGGAACAAGGCAAACGCGATAATGATGTTCGCCCGCGTTCCCCCCACGACGACATACGTCAGGATGCCAAACCCTACCGTTCCCACTAAAAAACACAACCAGCGTGCTTTGGTCGGTTTCAGAAAAAAGACCACCAGCATGGCGGGAATAAAGAAATAGAAGAATCGTTTGAGCGCCACGCCGGAAACTTGGCTGGAGAATATCTGGCTATAGGATTGGAGCTTAAACAGCAAAAAACCGTTCTGCATAAAGAACGAACCGACCGTAAAGACAGCAATTCCGGCAAGCAACAACCATGTCAGATTAGTCTCCACCCTGTTCATGGTAAACAGCGGCTTGCGCGGTGAAATGACCTCTGAAGTGCCAGATTTGGCCACATCACTTATCCGTGTTTTATAAGCCAGACGGGTTTTATAAGCCACATAGTAAATGGCATAAAAACAGCCCGATGCCAACATCGCATGCAGCAATGCATCGACAGGCACTACCTGCACATCAAACTGAAATACCAACAGGCTGGTGAGTGGAAAACCAAAATAGAATGTCAGCAAGTACAGCAATGAGAAAAAGACATTAAAGTTAAAGCGGATACGCCGAAACTCTTGATAGGTCAAGGTCAGGATAAAGGCCACTGAGATCACATAAACAACCAAAAGCCCACCAAATTGTGTCAAGGTCATTGATACTCTCCAGATGCATCCGACAGGGCGGTTTTCCACCCCTCAATGAAATTGGGATCAAAAAAAGCAATCGCCTTTTTATCGAGGGACAGCATCTGGCGCTGTGCTTCCTGCACCCAGTGTTTATTCAGTTCATCACCCTCAAACAGAACAGGTATCTGCTGCTCGGTTAAATCGTGCCAGAATGGATTTTGACGGCTCAACACAAAAGGAATACCCCATTGAATCAACAAGCAGAGTGTTCCAATCCCCTGCTGGCGATTGAAAATGAAATAACCCAAATCGCATTGACGCAACAATGCCAGGTATTCATTAAACACGAGTTGTTCTGTCAAAATGCGGATATTTTGCGCTGGAAACAACGACAATGCCGTTTGTTCCACACGCTGAATATAGGCTTGATTGTTGTCGGGATACCCCATTGGCATAATCACCTTTGCCTCATCGCCAAATTGACGGTGGATTTTCTGCAAAGCTTCAATATGGCGGTTGGATTGGTCCCCTGAGTTTCCCAATAAGATGGTAATTTCTTTTTGTGAATGCGGCGAAAAAGTTTTCTCCATCAGCGTAGGCTCCATACGGGTCGGGAAATAGAGCAATGATGATGGTACGGATTTGGCTTGGGTTAAATGCCGAAAAAAATACTGGAGATCGCCGCGCGTGGCAAAAATATGCCCTACCCGCTTCTGTGCCAGGCGCCTGATCAGATAGAATAAACGAAATTTCAGTTGACGGGATTCTTCATATAAATCAGCCCCCCAAACATGCCACAAAAATTGATGCCGCTTGATTTTGCCCGTTAATAAAGCCAGCCACAAAGCCGCATTAAACTGCCCGTGGAAAAAGAAACGAACGGTTCTGTTTGCCTTCGCTTTCTCTGTCACTGCCCGTGACAAGGCCGATTTGTTGTTATAAAGAGAAATCGTTAAATGAGGGTAATTCGCTAACCCTGTCTGGTCTTTAGACACCATCATAAAACACGGTTTGGCAGAAAAAGGGATTTCCTGAGCCAAGACGTCATTAAAGAAACGCAGTAACGTTTGATTGTGATGTGGGATATCCGATCCCAGAACGTGAATTAGGGTTGTCATGCTCGCCTGCGGTAAATAATAAATACGCTACAACAAAGAATGAAATAAACAAGGTAAGTTGCCATATATGACTGGGCTGCCCCCAATGCCCCATTTGCGGGTATCAGCCAATGAGAAAAACCCGTTAGTAAAAGGAGCTGGCTCACTTCAGTCAAGATATAAAAACGCAGTGCCGCTTTTGCTATCACTAAATAACCAAAAACATAAGCACCCACTTTCAACACGTCACCCACTAACTGCCACGCAAACAGATCCCGCATGGCAATGAATTTATCGGAAAACAGCAGCCAAATAACGACATCACGCAACAACCAGACAGAAACGCTGGCAGCCGCCACAGCAGGCAAAACAAATTTCAGTGCCTTCACAATTTCGCGGGCAATGTCTTGTTTACTCTGCAAACGAGAAAGCGTCGGCAAGAGATAGACCGTGAAGGAGGCCGTGATAAATTGTAAATAAGCATCCGAAATACTGCTGACTCCCTGCCAAATCCCGACCTCCTCCCAGCTATAACGCGCTGCCAGCAAATTTCGCATCATGACATAAGCCACAGGTAAGGTAATGGCGGTCAGCAGCGCCATCAGGGTAAATTTGCCCAGACTGCCGGCAATCGCGCGATCCCACATCGGCTTTAAGGCAGAAAAGGTAATCACCTTATGATGCAGTATCATCAAACCAGCGGGTAAAACCACCAATGCAGGGACTAACGCCAAGCCGGCTAATGCGCCTTCATAACCGCCCAACCAATAGCAGAAGCCATAGGCAAGCACGCCTGTCAGGCTGCCTAAAATAATTGCCAACGCATTTCCCTTAGCATCCTTGAACCCTTTCAAGATAGCCAGAAAATAGTTGGCATAAGCGATACCCATTTGAATAAATGCGAGCGTCTGCACAACCGTTTTGTAATGGGTGTGACCAAATAAGCCAATACTGATATCTTCACTGAACAAAAGGAAGATCACCGCCAGTAAGGTTGAAAAAGCCAAAATCATTAAAGACGATGTGCCTAATAGCGCCCTGAGTCTTTCCGGTTGCTGATGATGTTCCGCTACGTATTTGGTGACACCATTAAAAATCCCCGCACCAGAGAGCACCCCCAGTACGGTAATGAGTTGGCGGAAATTGCCGGCTTGCCCAATACCCGTTGGGCCAAAAGACACCGCCAGCAGCTTAATGACCAGCAACCCCACACCGATTTTGATCAGCGTGGAGCCTGCTGTCCAAACAGAAGTTTTGGCAAGTGACATATCAGACAAAAAATTCCTTGATACGATCGAGAACAACTTGCTGTTCTGCATCGGTGATGTTGTAGAACATCGGTAAGCGAACTAAGCGGTCACTTTCGCGGGTAGTAAAGCAATCTTCACCGTGGAAACGACCACATTTCTCACCCGCAGGACTGGTATGCAGTGCCACGTAATGGAACACACTGAGGATACCGTTCTCTTTCATGTAGCGATTGAATCTGCTGCGCTCTTCCACATCTTTGAGCTTGATATAGAACATGTGGGCGTTGTGTTCCAGACCTTCTGGGACAATTGGCAAAGCTAAGTGTCCCGCATCTGCCAACGGTTTCAGAGCCTGATAGTAGTTATTCCACAAGGTCAGGCGACGTTGGTTGATTTTTTCAGCTAGTTCCAGCTGTCCCCACAGGTAAGCCGCTTGCAGATCAGACAACAGATAGCTGGAGCCGATATCACGCCATGTGTATTTATCGACTTGCCCGCGGAAGAATTGACTGCGGTTAGTGCCTTTTTCACGGATGATTTCAGCACGGGCAATCATGGACTTATCATTGATTAATGTCGCCCCACCTTCACCACCGGCGGAGTAATTTTTGGTTTCATGAAAGCTGAAACAACCGATGTGCCCAATCGTACCCAATGCCCGACCTTTATAGGTGGACATGACCCCTTGGGCGGCATCTTCCACCACAGATAAGTGATATTTTTTCGCCAGTGCCATGATGGTATCCATTTCACAGGCCACGCCCGCATAATGCACTGGCACGATAGCACGAGTTTTCTCTGTAATGGCGGCTTCAATTTTGTTTTCATCAATATTCATTGTATCAGGACGAATATCCACGAACACAATAGTTGCGCCACGCAAAACAAACGCATTGGAGGTCGAAACAAAGGTATAGCTCGGCATGATGACTTCATCACCCGGCTGGATATCCAACAGCATGGCCGCCATTTCCAGTGATGCTGTACAAGAGGGAGTCAGTAATACCTTCGGGCAATGGAAACGCTGTTCCATCCAGGCCTCACAACGTTGGGTAAATTCACCATCACCACACAATTTACCGCTCGCCATCGCTTGTTGCATGTATTCAAGTTCTGTGCCGACTACGGGTGGTTTGTTAAATGGAATCATTTCGTCCTCTGTATAACCAATAGGCGGTGCTCTCAATCATGGCACCACGACGTGTATAAAGACGCAAGGCGGTGGTATTACTGATTTGTGTCGCCACTCTCAGTCGTTGTATCTGATGGTTCTGACACCACTGCTGCGCCGCCGACATTAATTTATCGCCAATCCCTTGATGATGATGGCCAGGGACTGCGGCCAGTAAGCCGATACGTGCTTCGCTGCAACCCATGTCCCTTAAAGTGACAAAGCCTGCAATTTGATCGTGTTCATTATTGATAAGTAAGCATTCGTGATCAAACGTACCCAAAACGGCTTTTTCAACCCAGGCGGCATAGAATCGCCCGCTGTCATCTGCTTGATACCAAGGAGCACGGAAGCGACTGGCCGTAAATACACGCGCCGCTACGCCCTGCAAAACGGGGATATCTTGTTGTTTTGCTGTCATTAACGATGTTGCAGAAATGCGTATTTTTCCCGCCTCAATCGCCAGTTGTAAATCAACTTCACCTTCGACCAGAGAAAACCCCAAGGCAGAAAGTTCATCAAGCGTGGCGGTTTGTTGGGCGGCCACCTTGGCTTGCACCAAAGCATATTGGTCCAAATCGACAGCCGTCACCACGGGCGCGGCTGACGAAAAATCCAGGCGGGCAGTAGACAGGCCAAAAAATTGGCTGTCCCAAGCCAGAGGTTTAAGGTTGGTGTGAATAGACATTGAGCAAATCCATCAGATAGTTGCCATAACCGGTTTTCGCCAGGTCTGCCGCCGCGGTTTTTAATTGCTCATCACTGAGCCAACCCTGACGCCATGCTATCTCTTCCAGACAGGCAATTTTGAAGCCTTGGCGTTTTTCGACGGTCTGAACAAAGGTACTGGCTTCAATCAGGCTGTCATGCGTTCCCGTGTCTAACCAGGCAAAACCACGCCCCAATAATTCAGCATTCAATTCACCGCATTCCAGATACATCTGGTTAATGCTGGTGATTTCCAGCTCCCCGCGAGCCGAAGGTTTTACCTGTCTGGCAAAATCCACGACTTTGTTGTCGTAAAAATAAAGCCCCGTTACCGCCCAATTGGATTTAGGCAGTAACGGTTTTTCTTCGATGGACAGTACCCGATATTGCTCATCAAATTCCACAACGCCAAATCGTTCAGGATCCATCACTTGGTAACCGAATACGGTTGCACCGGTTTCTCTGGCTGCCACATGTTGCAGTTTCGGACTAAATGCTTGACCAAAAAAGATATTATCCCCTAGCACCAGACAACAAGTCTCATTGCCGATAAACGCCTCGCCAATCAGAAATGCCTGTGCCAGACCATCAGGTGAAGGCTGTTCAGCATAACTAAGGTGGATACCCAATTGTTCGCCACTGCCGAGTAATCGTTTAAAAGCCGGTAAATCTTCCGGTGTCGAGATAATCAGAATATCGCGTATTCCCGACAGCATTAACACTGACAGTGGATAGTAAATCATCGGTTTGTCATAAATCGGCAATAACTGCTTTGATACGCCACGCGTTATTGGATACAAACGGGTACCGGAGCCACCGGCCAGTATAATTCCTTTCATCTACTCCCCCTGACAAGATTATTGATTGCCAAGCCCAAGTCGCTCTCCAGCATAAGAGCCATCCTGGACTCTGCGCCACCAATTCTCATTATCCAGATACCATTGTACGGTCTTACGAATGCCAGACTCGAATGTTTCTTCTGGCACCCAACCCAGTTCGCGTTCAATTTTTGCCGCATCAATGGCATAACGCCTATCATGCCCCGGACGATCGGTCACCTGGGTAATCAGATCGCGATAATACGCCACCCCCGCAGGTTTTTCAGGGCACAGCTCTTCCAGCAGTGTACAAATCGTTTCCACAACCTCAATATTTCGGCGCTCATTATGTCCGCCGATATTATAGGTTTTACCGGCTTCTGCTTGGGTGACAACCAAATACAACGCCCGTGCATGATCTTCCACATAGAGCCAGTCACGGATTTGTTCCCCCTTGCCATAGACCGGCAGAGACTTACCTGCCAGTGCATTCAGGATCATTAATGGGATCAATTTCTCAGGGAAATGATAAGGGCCATAGTTATTCGAACAATTGGTGATCACGGTCGGTAAACCATAGGTGCGCTGCCATGCCCTGACCAGATGATCACTGGACGCTTTTGATGCGGAATAGGGGCTGCTCGGCGCGTAAGGCGTGGTTTCAGTAAAAAAGCTACCTGTACCGTGTAAATCACCATACACTTCGTCGGTTGAAATATGATGGAAGCGGAATTTGGCCTGTTTTTCCTGATCCAACAGGTGCCAAAATGCACGTGCCGCTTCCAGCAAGGCATAAGTGCCGATGATATTGGTTTCGATAAACGCCGCCGGCCCGTCAATGGAACGATCAACATGGCTTTCTGCGGCCAGATGCATAACCGCATCCGGCTGATATTGCTGGAACACACGATCTAAGGCATCACGCTGACGAATATCAACCCGCTCAAAGGCATAACGGGGATGGTTCGCAACCGAGGCCAGTGATTCAAGATTACCGGCATAGGTCAGGCTATCAACCACCACGACGCAGTCTTGAGTCTGCTCGATAATGTAGCGCACCACCGCAGAGCCAATAAAACCGGCGCCGCCTGTAATAAGAATACGTTTCAACGCCAAACTCCTTTTGTATCAACAACCCATTTTTGCTTTATGGCCGAACCATTAATGGCTTTAAACTGGCTATGATCCACCAACATCAATACCACGTCAGCCTCTGCTAATGCCTGAGGGATATCCACCAGTTCTACCCCATCTTTCAATGAAGCAGGCAGTTCATGGACATTGGGTTCAATCGCGAGGGTTCGCCCTGCATGCCACTGTGCAACCCTTTTTGTAATATGAACGGCAGGGCTTTCCCGCAAATCATCGATGTTCGGCTTAAAGGCCAAGCCAAAACAGGCAATCTTAATCTCATTCGCCCGTTTGCCACTCTCAGCCAAACAGTCAGCGACAGCGGCTTTCACTTGATCCACCACCCACAATGGCTTGCTGTCATTCACCAAACGCGCGGTATGAATTAAACGAGACTGTTCCGGGTTCTGGGAGACGATAAACCACGGATCGACGGCAATGCAGTGCCCGCCAACACCCGGACCGGGTTGCAGGATATTGACCCGTGGATGGCGGTTTGCCAGACTAATCAGCTCCCACACGTTGATCCCCTGTTCGGCACAGATCAGGGACAATTCGTTGGCAAACGCGATATTCACATCACGGAAACTGTTTTCTGTCAGCTTGCACATTTCCGCGGTTCTGGCGTTGGTGATCACACACTCACCTTCAAGGAAAATCTTGTACAACTCACTTGCCCGGCGGGAGGATTTGGCGGTCATCCCGCCCACGACGCGGTCATTTTTGATCAATTCCACCATCACTTGCCCCGGCAAGACACGCTCAGGGCAATAGGCGATATCAATATCCGAGTGGTCACCCGCTTGTTGCGGGAATGAAAGGTCAGGACGTGCCACAGCTAACCATTCTGCCATCTGTTCTGTGGCACCCACGGGAGAAGTGGATTCCAAAATAATCAAATCGCCTTTTTTCAAGACAGGGGCGATAGATTCCGCCGCAGAACGCACATAAGCCATGTCCGGTTCATGCTCCCCTTTAAAGGGTGTCGGAACCGCAATCAAAAAGGCATCCGCCGTTTGTGGCACCGTGACGGCTTTCAGAAAACCGCCTTCTACCGCCACTCTCACCACTTCATCTAAATCAGGTTCAACGATATGAATCGAGCCACGGTTAATCGTCTCTACCGCATGTTGATTAACATCGACGCCAATCACCGTTTTTTGACGGGAGGCGAATGCCGCTGCGGTGGGTAAACCAATATAACCCAGGCCGATCACAGAAATTGTTTCAAAACTCATAATGTCACCTGATTTTTTTTTAATGCTTCGAGAATTCGCTGGCAAGCCCGGCCGTTACCATAGGGGTTATGGGCATGGCTCATTTGTTGGTAAGCGTTAACATCTGTCAATAGACGCGTCACTTCTGCAACGATAGTTTGGGTTTCTGTTCCCACCAATCGCACGGTTCCCGCATCAACCGCTTCAGGTCGTTCAGTAGTATCGCGCATCACCAAAACAGGTTTGCCCAAAGAAGGCGCTTCTTCCTGAATCCCCCCTGAATCGGTCAAGATCAAATAGGCATGATTCATCAAATAGACGAAAGGCAGGTAATCCTGTGGTTGGATAAGGATCACGTTATCAATGTCATGCAAAATACGCTTCACGGGTTCACTGACATTCGGGTTCAAATGAACCGGATAAACCACCTGAACATCAGGATGTGCTCTGGCAATCTGTGCCAATGCTTCACAAATGCGCTCAAACCCTTTACCAAAACTTTCACGGCGGTGACCCGTCACCAAGATCATTTTTTTATTTGAGTTAAGGAAAGGATAAAGTTCAGCAAGCTGCCCAGACAGGGTTTCATCATTCATGATGCGATCACGTACTGATAGCAGCGCATCAATAACCGTATTGCCTGTAACGAAAATACGGTGATCTGCAATGGATTCTTTTAAGAGGTTATTGCGGGAATTTGCCGTCGGTGCAAAATGGTACATGGCCAAATGCCCAGCAATCTTACGATTGCCTTCTTCTGGCCACGGAGAATAGAGATCTCCCGTCCTCAGCCCCGCTTCAACATGGCCGACCGGAATATGCTGATAGAAAGCAGCCAGACTGGTTGCCATGGTTGTAGTGGTATCACCATGCACCAACACCACATCGGGTTTAAATTCTTCCAACACCGGCTTCATCCCTTGCAGGATACGGCAGGTAATATCTGTCAGATCCTGCCCTTTTTGCATGATATTCAGATCAAAATCCGGCGTTATCCCAAACAGGTGCAATACCTGATCCAGCATTTCTCTATGCTGGGCTGTGACACAGACTTTTGCTTCAAAGGCCGTATCCATCGCCAACGCATGGACCAACGGGGCCATTTTAATGGCTTCCGGCCGGGTACCAAACACAGTCAACACTTTCACAGTGACTCTCTTATATTGTCAATCATTGCAGATACTTCCAAGAAAGGGGGATTAAAAACCTGTCGCTTATTTATATTGTTACTGATACGAACAGGCAGAGCGTGAGCGCCTGACCAAAGCGACCCCTGCACCCACCAACATGCCAACAGCTCCCCACAGAATCATCATAAAAACACGGCGAGGGCTGTCCCGGCTGACGGGTTCCTCCGGTGTTCTGAGATAACGGTAAGTCAGGAAAGAATTTTGCAAAGTCGGGCCAACATTCAATGTCGTCAGCATCGCAATATTTTGATCATAATCGAGGCTGTAATCAGGGCCTGTAGCTTCCAAGGTTTCCATTTGGGCTTGCAACAATGATGTGCCCAGCATAAACATTTTGGATTCAGGGAGTTCTTCGAGGGGGATATTGGTCTGATTACGGTGAATACCTTGCTTCTCAGCCACTTTCAGCGATTGCTGCAACACATTCAATTCACGACTATAGATCGCCTTTGCCACTATTTCCTGACGTTTCACCAACGCTTTCATGGACTGAGTACGCGTCGCCCACGCACCCTTAATTTCGTTGTTCAGGTGAGAATTCGCCCGTTGGTTGGCAAACGCAATATACTGGCGCAGAAGTTGGTTAGCATCAACGGCGGTTTCTGCCGTCAGTTTAATACTGTCATTTGACGACGTTTTATCATCACTGCGCGTGATTTTAATATCGTTAATCAATTCATCCAACAATACCGCATCCGCTTTGGCCTGCCCTTCCCTGCGTTGTTTATAATATTCAGAATGAAGCCAGAATTCACGACGGGTGTCATATGCCGAAATCTGTGTCATGAATTCTTTGTATGCACCATCTGGGATGGTCGGTAATTGTGCCTCTGGTGAGGCATTGATATGGGTATCCAAATTACGCAAAAATTGTTGTTGCGAATAGTAGCTACCCAAATTATTGGTTGTCGGTAAATCCACAATAGCGGTTGCGCTCCATTTTGGCTGCATCAGATAAGATGCACCCAGAGCGACGGCAGCGAAAATCATTGCCAGTGCGATAATCCATATCTTTCCACGCCACAAAGCATAACACAGTGCCCGAATATCCAGTTCATGCTCTATAGCAGGCTGATCCTGTATAGATTTCGTTTCTGAGTTTATCACTGCACAAAACCCCTTTGATAGTCGATGTTTTTAATGATGGCTTGCTGCCCGACGCATACGCCGCTTACACCGTTTGATAAAACGGGCGACTTTCCACGCACGTTTGATGCAATAGCCATACAACATAAATGCAAGCAAAAATAATGCCAACATCACCCACTCAGGAACAAAAATCAACCGCTCAGCAATTATTCCTATCGATGCCAATAAAGCCGCCGCCAACGAGATCAAAATAAATGCCTGACGAGAGGTAAAACCCGCACGCATAATCAAATGATGAATATGCTGGCGATCCGGAGAAAACGGACTCATCCCCTTACGCAATCGACGGTACATAATAGCGACCATATCCATCAGTGGGATGGCAATGACCCATAATGCGGTCACAGGATGAATTGAATTGTGTTTCCCTTGAGTTGCTTCAGTCAGTAACCAAATAATGGTAAAGCCGATTAACGTACTTCCCGCATCTCCCATAAAGACTTTGAAACGTTTTCCTAATATTCCAAGGTTAAGGAAGATGTAAGGCAAGATCCCTGCAATAAATGCAAAACACCAAAACGCCAGTGCCGTATTACCACTTGTGTACAGCAAAATACCCAAGGCACCGAAAGAGACGCAAGATAGCCCCCCCAGTAGCCCATCAATACCATCCATCATATTGAACGCGTTAATCGCGGCCCAAACAGCGAACAGGGTCACAACATAGCTGAATGGCCCAAGTGACATTTCCCATGCCCCGAATGCGTGTCCCAAGCTATCAAGTTTCAGGCCAGCAAAATACATCATGCTGATACCAACCAGAGCCTGAATGGTAGCCCGAATCTTCACACTGATATCAAAACGGTCATCCAAGGCACCGATAAGAACCAATATTCCGGCACAAACCAAATACAGCCACTTATGAGGTATAAACTCTTTTGTAATCACAAATGCGAAACACACGCTAAAAAAAACAGATATGCCTCCCACTAAAGGCACTAAGCCCTGATGACGTTTACGGTAATTAGGTTTATCAACCAGGCCGATTTTTTTTGCTGCCTTACGAGCCACAAACAAAAACACCAATGAGAATATAAATACGCAAAAAATTTCGACACTCATACTGGGAATATTCACAATAACAACTCTCTATAAGATAATGATGGGGCATCTATTATTTTATTCATTGACTTATGGATGTCCCACTTGACACCGAATCCATAAGTTCCCTGTTAACAAAACAGGGCATCCTGACTCATAAAATTAATCAATTGGACCATGCAACCTGTAAAGCATGATTCATCATTATAAAACGTTTGGTCAGGAAAAACGCATCTAATCACTCGAAAAACATGCAAAAAATGTACCATTTCAGTCAAATAGAGTCAGTGACTGATAAAAAAAGCGCCACAAAAACGTGGCGCTTTAGAGAAGTGAATAAATATTATTTATTACTTAATATGGATGATTACGGAACTATCCAATTTCACAAAAACTATATTTCACAAAAACTATATTTCACAACAACTATGAGCGTTTCATAAAGTCGAAGAATTCTTCGTTTGTTTTTGTCATAGCCAGTTTGTTGATAAGGAATTCCATCGCATCGGTTTCACCCATCGGGTGAATGATCTTACGTAAGATCCACATCTTCTGTAGCTCATCCTGTGTAGTGAGCAGTTCTTCTTTACGGGTTCCAGAGCGGTTGTAATCAATGGCTGGGAAGACACGTTTTTCAGCAATCTTACGGGACAGGTGCAATTCCATGTTACCTGTACCTTTAAACTCTTCGTAAATAACCTCATCCATCTTGGAACCGGTATCAACCAGCGCAGTCGCAATGATGGTCAGGCTGCCGCCTTCTTCAACGTTACGTGCCGCACCAAAGAAACGTTTCGGACGATGCAGGGCGTTCGCATCCACCCCCCCCGTCAGAACCTTACCGGAAGCCGGAACCACGGTGTTATAGGCACGAGCCAGACGGGTAATGGAGTCCAGCAGGATGATAACGTCTTTTTTGTGTTCAACCAGACGTTTCGCTTTTTCGATAACCATCTCAGCCACTTGAACATGACGGGAAGCCGGTTCATCAAAGGTTGAAGCAATGACTTCGCCTTTTACCAGACGCTGCATCTCGGTGACTTCTTCTGGACGCTCATCAATCAGCAAAACCATCAGAACGCAATCGGGATAGTTGTGGGCAATGTTAGCTGCGATATTTTGCAGCAGCATGGTTTTACCGGCTTTTGGTGGCGCCACAATCAGACCACGCTGACCACGACCAATCGGCGCTGCCAGATCCAGAACACGGGCAGTCAAATCTTCAGTCGATCCGTTACCACGTTCCATACGCAAGCGGTTATTGGCATGAAGTGGAGTCAAGTTTTCAAACAGGATTTTACTGCGGGCGTTTTCAGGTTTGTCAAAGTTAACTTCATTAACTTTCAACAGGGCAAAATAACGTTCACCTTCTTTGGGTGGGCGGATTTTCCCTGAAATGGTGTCACCGGTACGGAGGTTAAAGCGGCGGATTTGGCTAGGAGAAACGTAGATATCATCGGGACCTGCAAGGTAAGAACTGTCTGCGGAGCGGAGGAAACCAAATCCATCCTGCAATATCTCCAGCACACCATCTCCAAAAATATCCTCTCCGCTTTTCGCATGCTGTTTGAGAATAGAGAAAATGATGTCCTGCTTACGCATACGAGCCAGGTTTTCCAGCCCCATATTTTCGCCGAGAGTAATCAACTCAGATACCGGCGTATTCTTTAATTCGGTAAGATTCATAATGGTGGGTTCTTTAACTCGGGGTATATCTCGAACTATGAACGTGAATGGTATGGCAGCATTATCGATGCCTGTTTATTTGTACCAGAAACAAATAAGACCTTCTAACATATTAAATGATATTACAAGGCAATAGTTTGAAGTACTCAGATTGATTTCAAAATAGATGCCATATGTTATAACTATCTATAATGTAAGTACAATTCTATGATGCAAATACTATTATAAGGTTTAATAGTGGGCACTATTTCAGCATATACATCTTTCAGCATAAACGTTTTTTAACGTAACTGTTTTTTGACATAAGCACTGTTAGCGGATTCGGAACCTAACGTAAGAAGGTACAACATAAAAATGCTTAGGATAAAAACACCCTGCTTAAAGATATTCAGCATTAGAACGCTATGGGTGTACCAAGCTATATACTGGATTGTTCGTATATAGACTCAGAAATTCTACCAAATGCGATATGCCATCAGATACTTCAGGTGACCCAGAGATAACAGATTTATCAGACACTACAAACTGTTTAGTATGCAACATGCTTAATGTCAACTCTTTATATCAATCAAGATATGTCAATAAGCCTTTATATCGAATAAAGAATCCGCTCAAGCGAGGCTTCACATTAGCACATGCCCGCTAACTTACCATGCTTCGTAGCGGACGTCTAGCGGTCAATAGGATAAATCACCTTATCCGCCAAACGCCCGTCATTACTGTGACCTGACTCTAAATTAGAGGTGTGGTTCCAAAAACTCTTTCAGTTGAGTTTTTGACAAGGCGCCCACTTTTACTGCAACCTTCTCGCCATCTTTAAACAAAATCAGGGTTGGAATACCACGAATACCGAATTTTGGTGCGGTTTCAGTGTGATCGTCAACATTCAGCTTGGCAACTGTCAGTTTCCCTGCATACTCTGAAGAAATTTCATCCAAAATAGGAGCAATCATTTTGCAAGGACCGCACCATTCAGCCCAGAATTCGACAAGGGCGGCACCACTTACATTCAGCTTATCTTCGTTGAAATCACCGTCAGTCAGATGAATGATGCCTGCATGCACAGCCTCATCGTTCACAATCTTTTCATTCATTTTGTTGCTCCAAAAGTAAAATCTTTTACAGTGTCAGTGTACATTAACCAACATTAGGGTGTCTTTATTTCAGCGGATACACTTTCTTAAAGCAATAGTTAACTGATATTCTACCATACTATGAGCAAAACACATTTGACAGAAAAGAAGTTTTCCGACTTCTCATTGCACCCCAAAGTCTTAGAAGCCCTTGATAAAAAGGGGTTTTACAACTGCACGCCGATACAGGCGCTAACATTGCCTTTAACTGTCGAAGGCCGAGATGTTACGGGGCAAGCACAAACCGGAACGGGCAAGACGCTGGCATTTTTGGCGTCTACTTTTAATTACTTATTGACCCATCCTGCGGCCAGAGAGCGTAAAACGAATCAGCCAAGAGCGCTGATCATGGCGCCGACTCGTGAATTGGCAGTTCAGATATACTCTGACGCAGAAGAATTGGCGGAAGTCACTGGGTTGAAAATGGGTCTTGCCTACGGCGGCGATGGCTATGATAAACAGCTTAAGGTGCTGGAAGCTGGCGTCGATATCGTCATTGGTACCACAGGGCGTTTGATCGATTACACTAAACAGGGTCATATCCATCTTGGTGCCATTCAAGTTGTTGTGCTTGATGAAGCTGATCGCATGTATGATCTGGGCTTTATCAAAGACATTCGCTGGTTGTTCCGCCGGCTGCCTGCGGCGACAGAAAGAATGAATTTGCTGTTTTCCGCAACGCTCTCTTATCGGGTACGTGAGCTCGCTTTTGAGCAGATGAATAATCCTGAGTATGTGGAAGTCGAACCCCTGCAAAAAACCGGGCATCGCATCAAGGAAGAGCTATTTTATCCTTCCAATGAAGAAAAAATGCGCCTGCTACAGACGCTGCTGGAAGAAGAGTGGCCTGATCGCTGCATCATTTTTGCCAATACCAAGCATCGCTGTGAAGACATCTGGGCCCATCTGGCTGCTGATGGTCATCGGGTTGGTTTACTGACCGGTGATGTTGCACAGAAAAAACGTCTGCATATTCTTGAAGAATTCAGCCTGGGCAATCTGGACATTCTGGTTGCCACCGATGTTGCCGCCCGTGGGCTGCATATCCCATCTGTAACCCATGTATTTAACTATGATCTACCGGATGACTGTGAAGATTATGTTCACCGGATTGGCCGGACAGGTCGTGCTGGAGAAAGCGGCCACTCCATCAGCCTGGCATGTGAAGAATATGCGCTGAACTTACCAGCCATTGAAGAATATATCCAGCACCAGATACCTGTCAGCAAATATAACAGTGATGCGTTGCTACAAGATCTGCCAGTCCCTAAGCGCCGTAACCGTACCCGCTCAGGGGGACACCCTCGACGTACCAACATGGCGCGCCGTGGCAATACCACACGCAACCGTAAGCGTCCAAGCTAAAATGGCACAATGCTGAAATAATACGACATTGAAATAATGCGATACTGAAACAACACAGGCTGGAATAAATACTATGCTGAGGGCTTCTTCGCTTTATGCCGCTATCGATTTAGGTTCAAACAGTTTTCATATGCTGGTTGTCCGTGAAGTATCCGGTAACATTCAGGTCGTCACTCGCGTCAAGCGCAAAGTCAGGCTGGCTGCCGGATTGGATAAAAATAATTATTTATCACAACAGGCAATGGAACGGGGATGGCAGTGCTTGCGCCTCTTTTCCGAATATTTGCAGGATATTCCAGCCTCACAGATCCGCGTTGTTGCCACTGCAACCTTGAGGCTTGCTGAGAATTCGGATGAATTTGTCAGGAAAGCCTCAGAAATATTGAGCACCCCGGTTAACGTGATCAGTGGTGAAGAAGAAGCTCAGTTAATTTATCAAGGTGTTGCTCATACGACTGGCGGATCTGAAAAGCGGCTTGTCGTCGATATTGGTGGTGCCAGTACTGAATTAGTCACAGGTATCGGCGCCAAGGCCAGTCAGCTTTTCAGCCTTGAAATGGGCTGTGTTACCTGGCTGGAACGTTATTTCAATGATCGCAGCCTGACAGCAGAAAACTTTGCCAACGCAGAAACGGCTGCCCATGATATTCTCAACGCTGTCGCCACTGGGCTGCTTGAGCAAGGCTGGGAAATTTGTGTGGGCGCTTCCGGTACGGTACAAGCCTTGCAGGAAATCATGATTGCTCAAGGTATGGATGAACTGATCACCCTGCCCAAACTCCAGCAACTCAAACATCAGGCGATTGAATGCGACAAACTGGAAGAGTTGGAAATTGATGGGTTAACGCTGGAACGAGCACTGGTTTTTCCCAGTGGATTAGCCATCTTAATCGCTATTTTTCAAGCACTGCATATCGAAAGTATGATACTGGCAGGCGGCGCACTGCGCGAAGGTCTGGTTTACGGCATGTTGGATTTGCCAATTGAACAGGACATTCGGGCAAGAACCCTGCGCAATGTCCAGCATCGTTTCCAACTGGATATCGAGCAGGCACAACGTGTCAAACAGTTGGCTGAAAATTTTTGCCAACAAGTTGCCCAGTCATGGAAATTGGGTGAACGTTGTCGTGAGTTATTGGGCAGTGCCTGTTTGCTCCATGAAATCGGTCTGTTTGTTGATTTTCGCCAGGGGCCTGCCCATTCTGCTTATCTGATCAACCACTTGGATCTGCCTGGTTATACCCCTGCCCAAAAACGGCTTTTGGCTACGCTATTGAAAAATCAAAGCGGTCCAGTGGATTTGGCCTCGCTCAGTCAACAAAATGCCGTGCCACCGCGACAGGCACAACGGTTATGTCGCTTATTGCGACTGGCCATTATTTTTGCCAGTCGCCGGCGGGATGACACGTTACCCGCTTTACGGTTACAGGCGGAAAATGAAGCCCTCACTGTCATCCTGCCCCATCAATGGCAGGTAAAGCATCCACTCAGAACTGAAGCATTACAGCAAGAAATGAAGTGGCAAAGTTATGTCCAGTGGTGGTTGTTCCTTGAGGAACAAAATAACGCTCGTTTAGGCTGAAACTTTTACTTTGTCCCCTGCATTTGTGGATAAATGCAGGGTTTTCATCATGCTATTAGTTGCCTATTGATTATTCCCGTTTTTCTGCCCGAACCCTAAACGGGATTTAATGTCGGCAAGCCGCGATTGCCCCTGTTTCATCCTTTCTTCCGCACTAATCACTCGCTTACCCTGCGGCCAATTCAAATCATCCTGTGGCAATTCAAGCAAAAATCGGCTCGGTTCCGGACGGATAAGTTCACCAAACTGGCGACGCTCTTTACTGAGTGTGAAAAAAAGTTCTCTCTGCGCGCGTGTAATGCCCACATAGGCCAAACGGCGCTCTTCCTCAATGTTGTCTTCATCAATGCTGCTCTGGTGTGGCAACAAACCTTCTTCCATACCCACCAAAAAGACATAGGGAAATTCCAACCCCTTGGACGCATGTAACGTCATTAACTGAACCTGATCCAACGCTTCATCTTCCTCGCCTCTCTCCAGCATATCCCGCAAGGTAAAACGCGCCACGACTTGGGAAAGGGTCATGGGTTCATTCAAATCATCTCCCTCAAGCATTTCACTCATCCAAGTGAAAAGTTGATTGACGTTTTTCATTCTCATTTCAGCCGCTTTCGGACTAGGGGAAGTTTCATATAACCAGCTTTCGTAATCCATGCCACGCAGTAAATCTCTCACCGCCAGTAATGGCTCCCGCTCCGCCTGACGGGATATTTCATCCATCCAGTGGGTAAAGCGCTGCAATGCAGCCAAACCTCGCCCGGTTAAATACTGTTCCAACCCAAGATCGAAGCTGGCTTGATATAAACTCTTATTGCGCTGATTCGCCCATTCACCCAACTTTTGGATCGTCACGGCACCGATTTCTCGCCGTGGTGTATTTACAATACGTAAAAACGCACTGTCATCCTCAGGGTTAGTCAGAACACGCAAGTAGGAGAGCAAATCTTTGATTTCAGGCCGGGAAAAGAACGAGGTTCCTCCCGAAATTCGGTAAGGAATACGGTTTTGCATCAGCATCTTTTCGAAGATACGAGATTGGTGATTACCACGATATAAGATAGCGTAATCTTTATATTCCGTTTTATTAATAAAGTGATGGGCGATCAATTCTCCCGCCACACGTTCAGCTTCATGCTCTTCATTACTCGCTTCGATCACCCTGAGCGGCTCACCATACCCCAATTCTGAAAAGAGTTTTTTCTCAAAAACATGGGGATTATTGGCGATCAGAATATTCGCCGCTTTCAAGATCCGTCCTGATGAACGGTAATTTTGTTCCAGCTTAATCACATTTAGCGACGGAAAATCTTCTTTCAATAAATTCAGGTTCTGTGGACGAGCGCCGCGCCATGAATAAATAGATTGATCATCATCTCCCACCACTGTAAAACGGGCTCGATTCCCCACCAGTAATTTCACCAGTTGATATTGACTGGTATTGGTATCCTGATATTCATCCACCAGCAAATAGCGAATTTTATTCTGCCAACGTTCCCTGACTTCTTCATCACGCATTAACAGCAATGTTGGTTTGGTGATCAAATCATCGAAATCGAGCACATGACAACTGTTCAGTTGCAGGTCATAACGACGGTAACACTCGGCAAATTGGTGTTCCTGTGCTGAACCCGCCATCTTCATCACCTGCTCAGGTGACATTAAGTCATTCTTCCAGTTAGAAATGCTCGCAATCAGTTTTTGTAGTAGATCCTTATCTTCTTGTAACAAATCTGTGGTGAGATCTTTCAACAACGCCATCTGATCGTGATCGTCAAACAATGAGAAGTTGCTTTTCATTCCCAGCGCTTTGTATTCACGTTTAATGATCTCCAACCCCAAAGTATGGAAAGTCGAGATCATCAACCCTCGAGTTTCCTTGCGACCCAAAGTTTGGGCAACACGTTCTTTCATCTCACGTGCCGCCTTATTGGTAAAAGTGACCGCCGCAATATGGCGAGCCTGATAACCACAGGTACGGATCAGGTGGGCAATTTTATTGGTGATCACTCGGGTTTTACCGGAACCGGCACCTGCCAAAACCAGGCAAGGCCCTGTGACAAATTCAACCGCGTGTTGTTGGCTTGGATTTAATCGCATACTGTTTCAAAAACTCTATCAGGATGAAAAGTCGGGGGAGCGGAATTGTAAGCATTAAAAGGATTTTAGCCAAATACATCAATATTGATTCTACCGTGAACAAAATACATAACACCTCTTTAGTCGCATCAATGCTATAACAATCCTGAAAGATAAACGGGATCAAGAGGATGTAACATGCTACGTAAGACAGGCTTTTTCTTTGATGAACTCTGCTTCTGGCACCATTCTGGATTACAACATGTTTTGACATTTCCGGTTGGGGGATGGGTACAACCTCCCACAAGTGCAGGACATGCCGAGTCACCAGAAACCAAACGCAGAATGAAAAACTTAATCGATGTTTCAGGATTAAGCCATTCATTGCAACTGCGTGGTGCTAATCCGCTCGATGACACCACGCTGAAACTGGTTCACACCGAAGATTATTTACAGCGTTTTAAATCCCTAAGTGATCATGGCGGGGGAATGCTGGGAGCTGAAGCACCAATAGGACAAGGCAGCTATGACATCGCCAGACTGTCCGCCGGACTGGCCTATGCTGCGGTGAAAGCTGTGTTACAAGGCGAATTGGATAACGCCTATAGCCTTTCCCGTCCGCCCGGACATCACTGCCTGCCAGATCAAGCGATGGGCTTTTGCTTCCTTGCCAATATTGCCCTTGCGATTGAACACGCCAAAGAGCAGCTTGGGGTTGGTCGAATCGCTGTCATTGACTGGGATGTTCACCACGGTAATGGGACACAACATATCTTCTGGGAGCGTGACGATGTTCTGACTATTTCACTGCATCAGGATGGTTGTTATCCCGAAAGTTACAGTGGCGAGGAAGATATCGGCGCTGGCAAAGGAGAAGGTTTCAATATCAATATCCCGTTAATGGCAGGCGCCGGACACAATAGCTATCTTTATGCGATGGATGGCATTGTGATCCCTGCATTGCAACGTTACCAACCTGAGCTGATCATCGTTGCTTGCGGCTATGATGCCAATGCGTTTGATCCTCTGGCACGGATGCAGTTGCATAGTGACAGCTTTCGTGAAATGACCCGCAAGGTACAGCAAGCAGCCGATGAGCTATGTCATGGCAAATTAGTCATCGTTCACGAAGGAGGCTATTCCGAAGCCTATGTGCCTTTCTGCGGCTTGGCGGTCATGGAGGAATTAAGTGGCGTACGTACTAAGGTCAACGATCCTGCGCTGAACATGCTCCAATCGCAGCAACCGAAGGAACGATTTGACGCATTTCAGCGACAAGCCATTGATGAACTGAAACGGAAATTCAATCTTTAAAGATGCAAAATATCCCTGCCCGATAAAATAACGTCGGGCAGGTTAAATATGATGTTAACCCCCGACGGCAATGCGTTTCATGTCTGTCATATAACCACGCAAGGTACGGCCGATAACTTCAATGGGATGGTTACGGATTGCTTCATTCACATCACGCAACTGCGCATTATCGAAGCTACGATCGTCAACGGCTTTACCTAAATCCCCAGCTTGCAGGGTTGCCATGAATTTCTCTTTCAACAACGGAACCGCAACGTATGAGAATAGGTAGTTACCATATTCCGCGGTATCAGAAATTACCACGTTCATCTCATACAGGCGCTTGCGGGCAATGGTATTCGCAATTAACGGCAGTTCATGCAACGATTCATAATAAGCAGACTCTTCGATAATGCCAGTATCTACCATCGTTTCAAATGCCAGTTCTACCCCAGCTTTGACCATGGCAATCATCAGAACGCCATGGTCAAAATATTCTTGCTCACCGATATGCCCTGTATAGTCTGGGTAATTCTCGAAGGAGGTTTTACCGGTTTCTTCCCGCCAGGCCAGCAAGTTCTTATCATCATTCGCCCAATCTGCCATCATTGTGGCAGAAAATTCACCTGAAATGATGTCATCCATATGTTTCTGGAACAACGGGGACAAAATGGTTTTCAGTTGTTCAGACAGGGCATAAGCCCGCAATTTCGCCGGATTGGAAAGACGATCCATCATCAGTGTAATACCGCCCTGTTTCAGCGCTTCAGTGATCGTCTCCCAGCCAAATTGGATTAATTTTCCGGCATAACCAGGGTCGATACCCTCGGCAACCAGTTGGTCATAGCACAACAGAGAACCCGCCTGTAACATGCCACACAAAATGGTCTGCTCTCCCATCAGGTCAGATTTCACTTCTGCGACAAAAGACGATTCCAGTACCCCTGCCCGGTGTCCCCCTGTCGCGGCGGCCCATGCTTTTGCGATCGCGGTTCCTTCACCTTTTGCATCATTTTCCGGATGTACAGCAATCAGGGTAGGCACACCAAATCCACGCTTATACTCTTCACGCACTTCCGTACCCGGGCATTTAGGCGCAACCATCACAACGGTGATATCTTTGCGTATCTGCTCACCCACTTCGACGATATTGAATCCATGGGAATAACCTAACGCTGCGCCTTCTTTCATTAAAGGTTGAACCGCCTGAACCACGGCTGAATGCTGTTTGTCTGGTGTCAGGTTGATAACCAAATCGGCCTGTGGGATTAACGCTTCATAAGTGCCAACCTTGAAACCATTTTCGGTTGCCTTACGCCATGATGGTCGTTTTTCAGCAATAGCTTCTTGACGCAGCGCATAGGCAATATCTAAACCAGAATCACGCATATTGAGACCTTGATTTAGTCCTTGAGCACCACAACCGATGATCACCACTTTCTTGCCTTTTAAGTACCCGGCTTCGTCAGCAAATTCTTCCCGCGCCATAAACCGACATTTGCCTAACTGCGCCAATTGTTGGCGCAGGTTCAACGTATCAAAATAATTAGCCATGGTGACTCCGATATAATTAGAGATATGAGGTCGTTTGCATAGAGATATGAAGACAATATATGACATGAAAGCCATTGCTGAAATTGATATATTAACAAGACTGCATTGCAGTTTATGCAACATGCTTTCTTACGGCAAAAATCCTCTGGATAAAGGACTCCAAGACCATGGATCTACGTGATTTAAAACTGTTTCTACACCTTGCGGAAAGTTGTCACTTTGGGCGTTCAGCCAAGGCCATGTACGTCAGTCCATCCACACTGTCACGCCAGATCCAGCGCCTTGAGGAATTATTGGGGCATCCGCTTTTTCTGCGGGATAACCGAACGGTAAAATTGACCCCAGCCGGTGAACAACTCAAACAATTTGCTCAACAAACTCTTCTGCAATATAAACAACTACAGCATTCATTAAACCATCAAAGTCCATCACTGACGGGAGAATTGCGTCTATTTTGTTCCGTCACGGCAGCATATAGCCATCTGCCCCAAGTATTGGATAAATTTCGGGCAGAACATCCCTTGGTGGAAATCAAGCTGACCACAGGCGATGCGGCTGATGCGGTTGACCGGGTTCAATCCGATGCTGCGGATTTGGGGATTGCAGGCAAGCCGGAGAAACTGCCGGAGAATGTCAGCTTCACCCAAATAGGGGAAATACCGCTGGTGCTGATTGCCCCTTCCCTGCCTTGCACCGTGAGAAATCTCGCCACACAGGCGCAGCCTGATTGGAGTCGCATCCCTTTTATCCTGCCCGAACACGGCCCTTCCCGTAAGCGCATTGAGCTTTGGTTCCGGCGGCATAAAATCCTGCATCCCGTCATTTACGCGACGGTTTCAGGTCATGAAGCGATTGTGTCCATGGTGGCATTAGGCTGTGGCATTGCGCTAATCCCTGCGGTTGTGGTCGAAAACAGCCCCGAACCGGTACGCAACCGTATCTCATTGCGGGACAATATCTCGCTGGTCGAACCGTTTGAATTGGGGGTTTGTGCGTTGAGTAAGCGCCTGAATGAACCGTTGATTAAGGCATTTTGGGCGCTGTTGTAATCTGAAAATCGTTATAATCTGAATATAGGTTGTTTTATATGCGACGCAAAATACCTCCCAAAAGGAGGCTGTTTTGCTCTTTATTTTATGGCCTTATTACTTAAGTCAAAAATAGTTTAAATGAGGGGTTATCAGTTTCATCATGATATTCATAGCCCAGTTCATCCAAATAGCGATCAACACGCATTTCTGGCCCTGAAAGCTCAAACGCGGCTAATACCCGCCCATAATCGGTGCCGTGGCTACGGTAATGAAACAGCGTGATATTCCAATGCGTCCCCAGAGTCTGCAAAAATTTCAGCAAAGCCCCCGGAGATTCAGGAAAGGCAAAGCTAAACAACCGTTCCTGCAATGGCTTGGATGGCCTGCCACCGATCATGTAACGAACATGCAGTTTTGCCATTTCATCATCGGTAAAATCGGTGACTTGATATCCCGATGCTTTTAACTCTTCAATGATTTCATGACGTTCGGCATTCCCCCGACTCAATCTGATGCCGACAAAAAGACAGGCTTGGTTTGAATCCGTTGCATCCGAATAACGATAGCTGAATTCCGTCACAACACGCGTGCCCAGTCTCTGGCAAAACTGCAAGAAACTGCCCTTTTGTTCAGGAATAGTCACCGCCAGCAAGGCTTCGCGTTGTTCCCCAAGCTCACAGCGTTCTGAAACGTAACGCAACCCATGAAAATTCATATTGGCACCAGAGAGAATATGCGCCAATCGTTCTCCCTGAATCTGATGTTGCTGGACATATTTCTTCAAGCCTGCCAGTGCCAGCGCACCGGAAGGTTCTGCAACTGCCCTGACATCTTCAAAGATATCTTTCATGGCAGCACAGATAGCATCACTGTCTACGGTAATGACATCATCGACATATTGCTGGCATAAACGAAATGTTTCATTGCCAATGCGTTTAACGGCTACGCCTTCCGCAAATAATCCAACACGTGGCAAATCCACCGGATGCCCCGCTTCCAGCGCCGCTTTCAAACAGGCAGAATCTTCAGCTTCCACACCAATCACTTTCATTTCAGGTACAAGCTGTTTGATGAGAACCGCCACGCCGGCAATCAATCCGCCACCGCCCACCGGAACGAAGATGCGATCAAGATGAGCATCCTGCTGTAGCAACTCCATCGCCAGTGTGGCCTGACCGGCAATCACGACAGGATGGTCAAAAGGTGGGACGAAGGTGTAACCGTACTCTTTTGCTATCTCAATGGCTTTTTCTTTCGCTTCATCAAAATTCGCCCCATGCAACAGAACCTCTCCGCCAAAACTGCGAACGGCATCGACTTTAATATCCGCTGTCGCTATCGGCATGACAATGGTAGCTTTTACGCCAACCTTACTGGCCGATAAGGCAACACCTTGCGCATGGTTGCCCGCAGAAGCGGTGATCACCCCTTTGTTTTTTTGCTCTTCCGTCAAACCCGCGATCATCGCGTACGCACCGCGCAATTTGAAACTATGCACCAACTGGCGATCTTCTCGTTTCACCAAAATCGTATTGCCTAAACGCGCAGAGATTTTTTTCATTTCCTGCAAGGGCGTGATTTGCGCAACATCATAAACGGGTGCGCTCAATGCCGCCTTAAGGTATTCTGCGCCCTTGGGTTCAGTATTATTAAGAGGATAAACCGCCACAATCAGCTCCCCAGTTTGGTTTTATCACGCACAGCACCTTTGTCTGCGCTCGTTGCCAATGATGCATAGGCACGTAATGCCAAGGACACCTGACGCTCACGGGACTGAGGTGTCCACGCTTTATCTCCACGTGATAATTCAGCTTGTGTACGTTCTGCAAGTTCTGTTTTCGGCACATCCAACTGAATTTTGCGGTTTGGAATATCAATATTGATGATATCGCCGTCATAAATCAGACCAATCACGCCCCCATTTGCCGCTTCCGGAGAGACGTGACCGATAGATAATCCTGATGTTCCTCCTGAAAAACGCCCGTCCGTAATCAACGCACAACTTTTTCCCAGCCCCATGGATTTTAAATAAGTCGTGGGATAAAGCATTTCTTGCATGCCTGGGCCACCTTTCGGCCCCTCATAGCGAATAACAACCACGTCACCAGCCACCACTTTTCCACCGAGAATAGCGTCTACTGCATCTTCCTGACTTTCGTAAACTTTAGCTGGGCCACGGAAAGACAGGATTTCTTCATCAACGCCAGCTGTTTTCACAATGCAACCATCAGTAGCAATATTGCCAAATAAAACAGCCAGCCCCCCATCCTGACTGTAAGCATGGGCGCGTTCACGGATACACCCGGCTTCACGATCCGTATCCAGCGACGGCCAACGACAATCTTGTGAGAAGGCGCGCGTGGTACGAATGCCTGCCGGCCCCGCTGAATACATGCTCTTGATGCTTTCCTCTTCTGTCAGCATGATGTCGTACTGAGCCAATGTTTGTGGCAAATCCAAGCCCAAAATATTTTTCACTTCGCGATGCAAAAGCCCTGCGCGATCAAGCTCCCCCAAGATCCCCATCACACCGCCGGCACGATGTACGTCTTCCATATGGTATTTCTGCGTGCTTGGGGCAACTTTACATAAATGAGGCACCTGACGGGACAGACGGTCAATATCCGTCATCGTGAAGTCAACTTCCGCTTCCTGCGCGGCGGCCAACAAATGTAGAACGGTATTAGTCGAACCGCCCATCGCAATATCCAATGTCATGGCATTTTCAAACGCCGCTTTGGTCGCAATATTGCGCGGGAGAACACTGTCGTCATTTTGCTCATAATAGCGTTTAGTTAATGCGACAATCCGTTTACCCGCATTGATAAACAAAGCCTTACGATCTGCGTGT
Source organism: Xenorhabdus sp. PR6a (assembly GCF_028599065.1). Lineage (NCBI taxonomy): Bacteria > Pseudomonadati > Pseudomonadota > Gammaproteobacteria > Enterobacterales > Morganellaceae > Xenorhabdus > Xenorhabdus sp. PR6a. Next base: position 48,507 of record NZ_JAQRFJ010000019.1, read on the forward strand.
GTCGCAAGCAGTGAACCATTACCCGGTTGTGAAAGCCCAAGCGCTTCGGTCAGGCAATTCATCGAATTCGCTGTAAACATACCAGAGCAAGAACCACACGTCGGGCACGCCGAACGTTCGATTTGATCGCTTTGTTCATCACTGACATTTGGGTTGGCACCCTGAATCATGGCATCAACCAAATCCAGCTTGATCAGTTGTTCGGATAATCGCGTCTTACCTGCTTCCATTGGGCCGCCGGAAACAAAAATAACCGGAATATTTAAGCGCAGAGAAGCCATTAACATACCGGGGGTGATTTTGTCACAGTTGGAAATGCACACCATCGCATCGGCACAGTGGGCATTGACCATGTATTCCACCGAGTCAGCAATCAACTCACGCGAAGGTAATGAATAGAGCATTCCACCATGCCCCATCGCGATACCGTCATCAACCGCGATGGTATTAAACTCTTTCGCCACACCGCCTGATGCCTCAATCTGCTCTGCCACCAGTTTGCCGAGATCACGCAGATGTACATGCCCCGGCACGAACTGCGTGAATGAGTTAACCACCGCAATGATAGGCTTACCAAAATCTGCATCAGTCATCCCCGTAGCGCGCCATAAGGCACGGGCTCCTGCCATATTACGGCCATGAGTCGTTGTGGCAGAACGGTATTTAGGCATTGTCTTCACTCCCATGTCAGTTTTATCAATTAACTTCTAATTTCAGTAATCAAAACAGGCGAGGAACGACCGCCTGTTGGGTTTTATTTTTTTATTAAGGGTTAACCGGATCCAACCAGCCCCATTTATCTTCTGTCGTACCATCAAATAAGCCAAAGAACGCGCTTTGGATTTTTTTCGTGACTGGGCCACATTTGCCAATACCAACCTGGATACCATCTACGCTACGAACGGGGGTGATTTCCGCTGCCGTTCCGGTCATAAACACTTCATCCGCTAAATAAAGCGATTCACGAGAAAGTGCCTGTTCACGAACGTCCAGACCAAGATCTTGTGCCAACTTGATGATGGCATCACGGGTGATCCCCGGCAGGGCAGATGACGTAAATGGAGGCGTGAATAAAATACCGTCCTTCACTTCAAACAGGTTTTCGCCCGCGCCTTCTGAAATATAACCATGAACATCCAGAGCAATACCTTCCTGATAACCATGACGTCGCGCTTCACTTCCCACCAGCAAAGAGGAGAGATAATTGCCTCCCGCTTTTGCGCCTGTCGGGATAGTATTTGCTGCCACGCGATTCCATGAAGAAACCATCGCATCAATGCCTTGATCCAAGGCTTCTTCACCGAGATAAGCTCCCCACGGAAAAGCAGCGATAATGACGTCTGTTTTATAACCAGCAGGTGGGTTTACCCCCATTCCAACATCACCCACAAAGACCAATGGGCGAATGTAAGCACTGACCAATTTATTTTTACGGAGCGTTTCACGGCAAGCCGCCATCAATTCATCAACACGTTGGCTTACTGGAAAGCGGTAAATCTTGGCTGAGTCATGCAAGCGCTGCATATGTTCACGATGACGAAAAACAACGGATCCTTTGTGGGAGTCATAACAACGAATCCCTTCAAATACCGAGGTCCCATAATGTAAAGCATGGGACATAACGTGAATTTTAGCATCTGCCCAAGGCACCATTTCCCCATTGAACCAAATATAATCAGCTTGCTTTGTCATTCTCAGTTTTCCTTCAATGGCGCATCATGCGCTTATTAATCGTGATTCTTTATGTTTGATCTCAACACCAGCAACATCCACCAATTTCATCAGTTGAGAAAAAAGTAAATTAACAGGACGCTGGCTAGTGACGGTGAGTTCAATACTTACATTATCACTATCTGTTGCCTGATCCATATTCAATGCACAGACCTGAAATCCGCGATGGCGGGTCACCCGCAGAATACGTTCCAAAATCTCAGGACAAGACCGCGCCTCAATAGCAAGTTGATGCTGTATCATAATGATTTCTCCAACATGGTTTCGTTGCTTGCGCCTGGTGGAACCAACGGCCAGACATTCTCTAATTCCTCAATAGACACGTGTAATAGATACGGGCCCTCACTGTTGAACAACACATCTAATGCTTCATCCACTTGTGCTTTGTCAGTCACTCGCTGTCCTGGAATATCAAAGGCCTGCGCCAACATAAGAAAATCAGGATTATCCGTTAAGGTTGTTTCGCTATAACGTTTGTCAAAAAACAACTCTTGCCACTGACGAACCATGCCCAATCTTTGGTTATCCAATAAGATCAGTTTGACCGGCAATTGCTTGCGTTTAATGGTGCCCAATTCCTGAACGTTCATCATGAAAGAGCCGTCACCCGATATGCAGATAACCCTATCTTGCGGACGCGCTATCTGAGCACCAATCGCTGCCGGGATGCCAAATCCCATCGTGCCTAATCCACTTGATGTGATGAAATTTTCTGGTTGACTGAAAGTCATATGTTGGGCAGCCCACATCTGGTGCTGCCCAACATCAGTGGTAATAACGGTACTGGGCGATGCTCGTTCAGAAACTTGCTTCAACAACAAAGGAGCATAAATACTTTCGCCTTGATAGTCATAACGCCATGCATGTTCGTTTTTTAATTGTTTGATTTCTTGCTGCCAGTCTTGGATTGATAAAGGCTGTTGTAAATGAGGCAGCAGATCTTTTACATCCCCTAATAATGAAACATGAGCTTGACGTAATTTGTTAAATTCAGCGGGATCAATATCCAAATGAATAACGTTGGCGTGAGGTGCAAACGTATTCAGCTTCCCGGTAACACGGTCATCAAAACGCGCTCCCGCCGCAATTAACAAATCACAGGACTGAACGGCAAGATTAGCGGCTTTAGTGCCATGCATTCCTAACATTCCCAAATAGCATTCATGTTCAAAATCTGCCGCGCCCAAACCTTTCAATGTAGAAACAACGGGAATGCCCGTTTCAGCGACAAAATGGCGCAATTCAGGAACAGCGCCAGACATGCCAACCCCTCCTCCTACGTACAAAATCGGTTTCTGGGATGAAGCCAACAATTGACGGGCCAGCTCCATCTCTTGTTTTGGGAAGGAAAATTGAGGGGGAGTCGGTAGCAAATAGGGAGTAAAATCCCCTTGAGCCAACTGAATATCCTTGGGTAAATCAATCAGAACAGGGCCGGGACGACCACTCATAGCGATGGTAAAGGCATCGGCCATGACTTGAGGTAATTTTTCCAGTGAATCAACAAGAAAGCTGTGTTTTGTACAAGAAAGAGACATTCCCAGTATATCGATTTCCTGAAAGGCATCCGTCCCGATAAATGCAGAACTCACTTGGGCGGTAATGGCGATAACAGGAACAGAATCCATTAATGCGTCAGCCAACCCCGTGATTAAGTTTGTCGCGCCTGGCCCTGATGTCGCGATGCAAACGCCCGGTTTACCACTGGCTCTCGCATAGCCAATTGCCGCCATCGCCGCGCCTTGTTCATGACGACATAAGATGTGTTCAACACCCCCGTCATACAACGCATCATAAACTGGCATGATGGCACCACCTGGATAACCAAAAACTTTTTCAATTCCCCGCGTTCGTAATGCCTCTACAACCCATTTTGCCCCGTTCATTGCTGTCTCCGCTGTTATGTTTACCTTGTCGTTGGCTGTTGTGATGTTTTGTTCTATTCGTTGCTATGTGCTGTGTTAAGCCTAAAAAAAACCCCCGCGCCTTTCGGTGCGGGGGTTTTTCGGAATCTGGTTATTTTGCTATCTAAACCATTCTTCGTCCAAGTGCAGCCCCGCACGGTGGAATAATCACCACCACGCTCACAATAATTAGGCTAATCACTAGGACAAATGCGTTCATCATTTTATTCGTTTTTGACTCATATGCTTGACGTATATTTAAGAGTTAACACTTTCTATGATTATTGACAACAATTATTTTTATTTTTTCATAACAAATTTCATAACAAAATTATTTTATTTATATTTTTCATTTAGATAAACAAACAAGCAGATAAATTCACTGGAACTTACTCACTTTTCTCCCAGAAAAAATCACCAACTGTTTGTTTAATAACATAATTGATAAATAAAGTAATAAAAAACAAGTTAATCTTCTAAATATCTATAACATGGCAAAAAGACGATCCAAACCCAAATATATTTACGAACCTTTTCACAAAATAACGACAGGCGACTTTTCATTATTTTTTATCGATTCATGATAACAGCTTTCTTGCTAAGGAGAGCATCATGACACTTGCCGTCATCCATACACGGGCAACGATTGGTATTGATTCCCCTATCGTCACGATAGAAGCACATATCAGTAATGGCTTACCCGGTCTTACCCTTGTCGGTTTACCTGAAACTACCGTAAAGGAAGCCAGAGATCGGGTCAGAAGTGCTTTGATCAATAGTGGTTTTACTTATCCTCCTAAAAGGATTACCGTTAATTTAGCGCCTGCGGATCTGCCCAAAGAAGGGGGAAGATATGATTTACCCATCGCTATCGCAATTTTGGCCGCATCGGAGCAGATCTCAGCAGATAAGCTACATAATTATGAGTTTTTGGGTGAATTAGCGCTCTCAGGCGAAATACGGCGAGTCACGGGAGCAATTCCCGCGGCATTGAGCGCAAAAAGAGCAGAAAGGCAACTTATCCTTTCCTCAGAAAATCAAGCTGAACTGGCAATTTTGTCTCAGAACGAAACACTAATGGCAAACCATTTGCTCCAAGTTTGCCATTTTTTACAGGGAGAACAGGAAGAACGAGGAGAAAAAGTCACTCTATCCTCCCCTCCTCCTGTTGAACTACAAACAGAATCCTTTGCTTTGGATATACAAGATATTATTGGTCAGGAGCAAGCCAAACGAGCACTGGAAATTACCGCCGCTGGTGGACATAATCTCCTGTTACTCGGCCCCCCAGGCACCGGTAAAACCATGCTTGCCAGTCGGTTATGTAGTTTGCTCCCCCCATTAACGCAGCAGGAAGCTCTGGACGTCGCGGCAATCAATAGCTTATCCGGACATTCAATTAATCCTCAAAAATGGCATATACGCCCATTTAGGGCACCGCATCATAGTGCTTCAATGGCGGCTCTTGTTGGAGGAGGTTCAATACCTAAACCGGGAGAAATTTCTCTTGCCCATCATGGCGTGTTATTTTTAGACGAATTACCCGAATTTAATCGTAGTGTCCTTGACGCCCTGCGTGAGCCGTTGGAATCTGGCGAAATAGTAATATCCCGCGCCAGAGCAAAAGTCCGTTTTCCTGCTCAAGTTCAACTGATTGCAGCCATGAACCCTAGTCCGACCGGCTATCATCAGGGAATGCATAACCGAAGTAGTCCACACCAAGTATTGCGCTACCTTTCCAAACTTTCAGGCCCTTTTTTAGATCGTTTTGATCTTTCCATTGAAGTTCCGCTACTTCCGCCAGGAATTTTAAGCCAATCATCAACAAAATATGGCGAAAATAGTCAGGAAGTCAAAAAACGCGTAGCAATAGCAAGAAAAATACAAATAGAGCGATGTGGCCATATCAATGCTCATCTCAGTAGCAAACAAACCGAAGATATTTGCAAAATTAGCATGGAAGATGCCGTTTTTCTGGAAAATACTTTATTGAAATTAGGGCTGTCTATACGTGCCTGGCACCGAATACTCAGGGTTTCCCGCACAATTGCAGACCTAAAAGAACAAAAAACGATAGAAAAACCGGAGATTATGGAAGCATTGAGCTACCGAAGTATAGATAGGTTACTGATTCAACTACAAAAACAGGCTAGATAAGCTATCAATTAGAAAAGGGGCAAATTGCCCCTCTTGCGTAGATCATTAATATCAATGATGGTATTAATCATCAGTATCGGTATAGTCCTCTGAAGAATCAACCTGTGGTTTTCCGCCGGAAAGAGTGTGAAAACGTTTTGGACGGCTAATTTTAGCCAAATACTTAGTCCATACCTTTTCCTCTGTTGTTGCCGGGGCACGTTCACCACGGCAAACTGCAACAAACAGTTTTTCTTCTTCTGTTTGAGGTTCGCGTTTACCAAGGTCCAATTCATTGAACGCATGACCATAACGTTCTAGCAATTGAGCCTCTTTGATGGTGAAATCACCATGACGGGAAAATCCACGTGGATAATGTTTATTATCAAAAAAACGATTAGTCGTGATGAAGCTTTCAGCCATCTGACACACTCCTAACTCCAATGTCATACTAATTATGGCGCGGAGTATTAGGGAGGCTTGACATTCTGTAAAACAAAATATTTAAATCTTAACGACAAAAACTATTGGAGATGCATGTGGACACTGAATTACTGAAAACCTTTTTGGAAGTCAGTAAGACTCGTCACTTTGGTCGGGCAGCTGAATCGCTTTATTTAACACAATCCGCTGTTAGTTTTCGGATCCGCCAACTAGAAAATCAGTTGGGTGCCAATTTATTCACACGACATCGCAATAATATTCGCCTAACAGCCGCCGGAGAACGCCTGGTACCCTATGCAGAATCCCTAATGAGTACCTGGCAATTGGCGAAGAAAGAAATCAATTATGTCGCCCAGCACACTAAACTTTCTATCGGCGCTACCGCATCCCTATGGGAAAGTTATCTAACATCTTGGCTAAATACATTTTATCAACACCATCGGGAAACAAGAATTGAGTCTCTGGTTTCGACACGCCAGTCACTCGTCAAGCAATTGCATTCTCGCGAATTGGATCTCTTGATTACCACTGAGCCACCTAAAATGGATGAGTTTCAAAGTCAGTTAATAGGTAATATCCAGCTTGTTTTATTAACAACCCGACATAATCTTGATAGAGGAGTAGAAAATTATATTAAATTAGAGTGGGGAGCGGATTTTCATCAGCAAGAACAAAAAATCTTAAAGAGCGATCTTCCACCTATCATGACAACCACATCAGCACATATTGCCAGAGAATTATTGGATAGTGTTAATGCTGCCACTTTCCTTCCGATACATTGGCAAGAAGAGTATCCAAAACTCGTTGCCTCACCTAATAATGAGTCAATAAAACGCCCATTATATGCGGTATGGCTGCAAAACAGTGACCAACAAGCCCTTATCCAACACTTATTAAAAATTCCTGTCGAAAAAGCGCCTGTGGCTACTCCTGTCACTACCCAATAGCAACTTTGATAGCAAAAAATAAGGATTGATATACGGTATAGTGCGCAAAGGAGCCGCGCCTACAAAGAAATTAGAATTACATAAGAAAATAACAAGCAAGAAAAAACCCAGCTAAAATTAGCTGGGCTATTAATCTGAAAGCTATATCAATTATTACTTAGTTGTTAACTGGCAGGGGCGGAGAGACTCGAACTCCCAACACCCGGTTTTGGAGACCGGTGCTCTACCAATTGAACTACGCCCCTAAATACGGTGGCGGTGCGGACGGGACTCGAACCCGCGACCCCCGGCGTGACAGGCCGGTATTCTAACCAACTGAACTACCGCACCACCGAATTTCTTTATCCTTGCTGCCTTTTGTGCCGGCAACAAGCATTTAATTGAATGTCTGGCAGTGCCCTACTCTCGCATGGGGAGGCCCCACACTACCATCGGCGCAACGGTGTTTCACTGCTGAGTTCGGCATGGGGTCAGGTGGGACCACCGCGCTATTGCCGCCAGACAAATCCTGTTTTCAATCCCGAACAAGCTGTTAAATTTTTAT
>NZ_JAQRFJ010000190.1:0-790 GCF_028599065.1 Xenorhabdus sp. PR6a
CCGACTAATTTCATCGATCCGTTCGGGTTGCAAGTTGTAAATGCTTCATTATCAGGAAATAGCCATCCTACAAGCTCAGCACAAGGAGCACTGCTTAAACAATATTACAGCACAGCAGAAAGTGCTAATGATGCTGTAAATAATTTAAAAGCAACAGGAAAATTGCCAAATAACTATGTAACAAAAGCACAGGCGGAAGCTGCTGGGTGGTCTAGAGGAAAAGCGTTAGGAAATTATGTTCCGGGAGGTCAAATAGGAGGGGATATTTTTGCTAATAGCACGGGGATCTTACCTGATTCCCCCGGAAGAGTATGGTATGAAGCTGATATCGGACTGAATAATAGTATGTCTAGAGCGAAGCAACCAGGTACCAGACTTTTGTATTCTAATGACGGGTTAACTTACGTAACTTCAAATCATTACGATACTGCCGAAGCATTAGGCTCTTGGAACTGTAAAGGAGGTTAATAAGTAATGAAAAAAATAACACTAGATGGGAATAAACAGAAAACACCTGTTGAAGTATATCAGCTTTTTTCTAAGGAATTTGATTTTGGCCCGTACTTTGGAAATAATCCTGATGCGTTATATGACTTTATGGTTCCGATTGATGCAGAAGATAAGCCTGTCATTGTATTGTGGTATAACAGTGGTATTTTCAAGGAAAAATATCCTAAAGAATTTGCACAGCTTGTGTCTGTGCTAAATAACATCAGTGAATTTGGAAAATTTGACCAAGACACTTTTCAATTTAAAATTCTTTAAAGATAAAGCCGGAAAGATCCCCGCG
>NZ_JAQRFJ010000191.1:0-789 GCF_028599065.1 Xenorhabdus sp. PR6a
AGAGCAGTTTGGCTACGATGCCAACGGCAACCTGAGCCAGCATTTGCCGGTCGATGCCTCCGGTGCGATGGCACAAATAACCCAACGCCAGAACGCCGGGCGGGTGGTGCAGCAAGGGGATATCCGCTATCGCTATGATAACAATGGGCGTCTGGTGGAAAAAACCGAACAACGTGACGGATTCCGCCCGCAGGTCTGGCGCTACCGCTGGGACACCCAAAATCAGCTTACCCACTGTGAAACCCCGGACGGCTCACGCTGGCACTATGCCTATGATCCGTTTGGCCGAAGGATCCGGAAACTCAAGGTTCACGACGGAAAGCTGACGGCGACCAACCTGCAACGGTGGTTAAATGGCCGGCCGGACCTGACTCCGCGCGCCACGGCCATTTACGGGCAGGAATACCTGTGGAGCGGTGACCAGCTTATCGAGGAAACGCCGGTTTACGCCGACGGTTCGCTGGCGCTGGACAGCCGCGTGCGCTGGCTGTACGAACCGGGGGCGCTTACGCCCTCCGCCCGTGTTGAAAAAGGTAAGCTGCATTACATCGTCAGCGACCATCAGGGCACCGTGCGCGAAATGCTCAACGAAAACGGCACGCTGGTTTGGGCGCAGCGGTTGAAGACGTGGGGAAAAGCCGAGAAATCGCAGGTGATTGCGTCGAACGATCCGGATTATCACGTGGGGTGCAATTTCAGGTTCTTAGGGCAATATGAGGATGAAGAGAGCGGTTTATTCTATAATTTTCATCGTTATTACTCCCCGGAGACCGCGCAGTATATTTCGCC
>NZ_JAQRFJ010000192.1:0-787 GCF_028599065.1 Xenorhabdus sp. PR6a
CCTCGCAATGGTATGCCGGCAAGGTATCCCACTGAGAAAAGGACGGTATGTCCTCAACCATTTAATTTTAGCATTGCCATAGGTTTCAATATCTTGCCAACCTTCGGCACCCGCCATGATGGCGCTGATAACAAGAAAAATAACATCAATCAGATCATACTGACGATGGGTATCGGAGCGAGTTTCTTTAACAACGGATAAGTGTTCCATCAGCGTCATGAGCAGGGCAGCCAGCAAGAAATAATCGTTATTAGATCATGTCATTAGGTTTCATTCAATAGATGAACCCAAAAGTATGCTCGCGCCCTGGCTTTCTGTCAGCCAGTCTCCCGCCAGATAAATCTCACCATTGATGCCAATGGATTATAATCATGAAATATTATGCAAAAATTATTTCTTTGAATGAAAATATTGAAGAAGAAGTTATTTTGTCATTCGGGGAACATGAGATATGTTGCTTTATCAATGAGTTTCCAAGACTTCTGCGAGTAGGTGATATTCACTTGGTTGAACTAGGCCTTGTATTTTTAGATTATGTTAAAGTTGAACCATCCAAGGACAAAAATGCGACATTAAAACAACAGGGAAATACATTTTCTTATGAGATGAATGGTTATTTGGTAGAAGATAAATTATTTTTATCTAATTTGGTATTTCAAGATGATATATTATATGAATATTCATATTTGGAAAATGGATATGTCAAAATTTATCCTGATCGAATTACCGTGTCTTTCCTTTAGTTAGATTTTCTTTTTCTTCAAAAACCGGAAGTTCCCCGTGATCT
>NZ_JAQRFJ010000193.1:0-787 GCF_028599065.1 Xenorhabdus sp. PR6a
TTGTCCGGGACTTCAAAACTCGTAGCAGAAGCAAATTCATTTGACGCTTTCAAAGGCCGTTCAGAGGGCATGTTCGCAAATGAAGCTGATGCCAGAAAAGCTTATGAATTAATTCAAAAGAAATACTGGCCAGCCTTAGAAAAAATGATGCCTGAAGGTTCATGGCCTCCGAACAGAGGTTTTGTGGATGTAACTCCTACGACTCTACAACCTGGGACAAAAATAGACCGTTATGGCGGATGGTACGAAAATGGAGAGTTTATTGATAAAGGAAACTTTGTTGCCCAAGCAGGTGCTCCTTTTAAAGTAAGGGCATTACCAGCCAATGATATTAATAGGCCATATACTGTTTATGAAGTTGTTAAACCGATTAAAGCAGATATGGGACCAGCAATACCATGGTTTGGGCAACCAGGTATGGGTACACAATATGAACTTTCATCCAAACTTAATGAATTAGTTCGTGATGGAAGTATTAAGGTGGTAAAATGAAAGTAAAAAGAATTTCTGATTTGGAAAAAATTTACGATGGATTCGAAGATGGGTTTTATGAATTAAATCATATTATTAATTGCCCTATCTGTAATGAAAATAAAACATTTCGTGTTTTAAAATTAAAAGAGTTTAGGGAGTTAGATAATGATTTACGCATACAATTAATGAATGAAATAGGACATATTGATGAAAAACCATTATCAACGATAACTACTTATAGCTATCACAATCTGTCAGTAGAATACACCAACTATGTTTGTGATAAATATCAAGATGAAATTATAGTCATACT
>NZ_JAQRFJ010000194.1:0-780 GCF_028599065.1 Xenorhabdus sp. PR6a
AATTTGACTGTCTCCCGCAAAAAAATTTGAGGCCTGAGTAATACTCAGATTCATGAGATCAACAATCGTTTTTCCTTTGTATTTATAATTTAAGGCTTGCTGATTGAATTTTTGCCCCTGACAGGCTTCGCAAGGCAAGGATATTGAATCCATAAAGGCCAAATCGGTTTCAATCACGCCTAACCCTTTACATTCCGGGCATCCACCTTTGGCATTTGGAGAAAACCAGGATTTATCCACATGGTTCACCAATGCAAAGCGCTCCCGGATGTGATCAAAAATCCCACTCCATGATGCAATATGGGAGCGTTTCGAGGTATGAATGGGCTTCTGGTCGATAACAATAGCATTGGCACATAAAGGAACAACTTCTCCCATCATCATGGAGCTTTTTCCGGAACCCGCCACACCACTGACAGCAAGCATGATACCCAACGGGATATCGATAGATATTTCCTTAAGGTTGTGTAGCGTTGCGTTCCTGACAGGGATATAGCCAGTCGGCTTTTTGGGCGTTCGATTAAGGCGAGTTGTTTGAAACAGGTATTTGCCCGTTAATGTTCCTGATGTGCGTAATCCATTCAAATCGCCTTGGTAAGTGATTGTTCCACCGCTATCACCTGCCCCAGGGCCTAAGTCAATGACATGATCTGCGATTTTAATGACATCTGGGTCATGTTCGACCATCAGGATAGTGTTACCTTTGTCACGCAATTGTTGGATCAGCGTATTTAGTTTAGTGATATCGGCCGGATGTAACCCCGTGCTGGGTTCATCAAT
>NZ_JAQRFJ010000195.1:0-778 GCF_028599065.1 Xenorhabdus sp. PR6a
TTCCGCCATCATCCGGCGAAACCCGATCTACCCAGAAATTTTCCTCACCGATGGTCAGCGTGTCTCCACGCCGCAGCTGCCGCACCTCATCAGTCCGGACAAACAGGGACGGGCTGGAGCCTTCAACGCGCACGCCCTGTCCGGCATAGCTGATATTTTCAGGGTCATCAAAAACACCACGTATCACCGCACCTGACTGCTCACCGGATGTAATGGTGGCTGACGTTCCCATGTACCCGCGTATCGTTTCATCGGCGCGGGCAATGGCAGCATCGAACAGGTTATCGAAATCAGCCACAGCGCCTCCCGTTATTGCATTCTGGCCAGGCCGCGCTCTGTCATTTCGGCTGCCACACCGGCAGAGACACGAAACGCCGTTCCCGGCAGCACAAATGCCACAGGTTCATCCCGCGTGGCGTGAAGTGCATCAGTATGCAGCTTCACCAGTGCCACGACCGTGACCAGTTCAGACGTATCCAGAATCACGGTATCCGGCTGCGCTGATCCCACCTCATTTTCATGTCCGGTCAGCACATTTTCCCGGCTGAGAGGGGTGTCCTGACCGGCAGTTTCATCCGTGTCATCAAGCTCCTCTTTCAGCTCTGCCACACGGAGCGCCAGTTCTTCTTTCGTCCCCGTCAGGCTGACATCACGGTTCAGTTGTTCACCCAGCGAGCGGAGACGGGCAATCAGTTCATCTTTCGTCATGGACTCCTCCACAGAGAAACAATGGCCCCGAAGGGCCATGATTACGCCAGTTGTACGGACACGAACTCAT
>NZ_JAQRFJ010000196.1:0-776 GCF_028599065.1 Xenorhabdus sp. PR6a
TCACAGACCCGACTATCACGGGTGGTATCATGCATCAATTCGAGGGCTCGTTTTTGTTCTGGTGTCAGATGAATTTTCATGGTTGCAAGCATGATCGGGTTTGGATAAGAAATCAAGCATCTTCAATGGCGATTGGTATAATAGATACTGACTCAATAAATTAATGATTAAACAGTGAAATACACGTTATCCATCTGGTTTTGCGAAGACTGATTATTGATGACATGAACGGCCAATCGGCCTGATGAATAACCTGAACTAAAAAGTGGCTTATTGAAGCCGAGTCCATTTTTAGGTTCATCAGGCGCGGAACTCATCGTGGCGCGGGTATCCATACTCATAGAGACGCCGGATAGATTTAAGCAAGCCAACCATACATCAAAATTAGTGTTGCAAAAATGGGGGAAGACCATAGATTTTATCTGTAGACTGTCAGGACGATTTAAAAATAGAAGGAATTGAAAACATTTCAACATATTCATCATCCGAATGGGCAGAGCGAGCTTTTTGTAAAAAATGCGGCACACATCTTTTCTACCATTTACACCATCCAAGTACTTATTATGTTCCGGTTGCTTTGTTTGATAATGGTAACCCTGGTAAATTATCTCGTCAAATTTATGTGGATAGCAAGCCAGCGTATTATAATTTTGTTGAAAAGACCCCGATGCTGACTAAAGAAGATATTCTTAACTTATTTAAATAAGTGCCGCAATATGAGGGAAATATTACCCTCATATTGTTTTGGATTAAAATAGATTGTTACGAATAATTTA
>NZ_JAQRFJ010000197.1:0-757 GCF_028599065.1 Xenorhabdus sp. PR6a
TGGCCAAACGGCCATTCAAAGCCGTATTGTTGAGTATAGAACTGTGCCGGGGTGGCAACCCCTTTCAGCAACCCGCTGTTGCCGTTAATCTCGGTGGCCAGCCGGGTCGGCATGATCATCAGCATATCGCAGGGCTGGGTCGATTCCGGAGAATCGTTCAGTCTGTCCCAGCATTCACCGATATTGATCGCCTCTGACCAGCCGGCCATCCCGAACCAGTCGGCATACTGCCGGGTCAGGAGGCGGGCAATGATAACACGCGCCGGCTCAGGCACACTGTCCCAGCGCATCAGGCTGATGGCAGACTGGCGGTACAGGCTGTCGATCAGTTTGATATTGTTATTGTTCAGCGGCACATTGTCCTGCAACAGCTTCAGCCACTGTTCAAAGGCCAGATTATGGGCCGCCGGTGCCGCCGTTCCGCAGATTAATTCCGGGTAAGGCGTATAGGTTTGCGGTTTTGTCGGCTTAAATATCCCCGCACACCCCGCCAGAAACAGACGCCGGCTTTGCAACACTGCCTGGCGGTAACCGGGGATCTCCTCACCACAGACCCACTGCTGCATCACATCAATGCACACGGATTTGCCGGTGATTTCCAGTTGGTTTGTACACCATTCTGCCATGTTAATGTTCCTCATGTTTAAAACTGTTCAGATAAAACAGAGGAACCGCGCCATCAGGGGCACGGTTCCCCCGATGGGTAGTGAAAAAAACGCGCGTTAACCGATATCCCGCAACAGATCCTCAAGACTGC
>NZ_JAQRFJ010000198.1:0-738 GCF_028599065.1 Xenorhabdus sp. PR6a
ATTTTGAGTGATCATGGCTGCCGAACTAAACAAGCTCAGTGACAAAAAACTTAAAAATTTGCACGGAAAAGAAAGGGATAATATTGAGTTTTTTGCTGATGGTGCTGGGTTGAGTGCCAAAGCATCTAAAGCAGGAGGTATTAGCTGGGTTTTTACCTATCGACTTGATGGTAAAAAGTTAAACCGCCTTACCATTGGGCGCTATCCTGATATGCCCCTCAAACAAGCTCGTGAAACACGGGACAAATGCCGTAACTGGTTGGCGTCCGGTAAAGATCCAAAGCTCCAATTTAACTTAGTGATGCAAGAATCATTAAAACCAGTCACTGTAAAAGATGCTATCGAATATTGGATAGAGCACTACGGTAGAGAGAATCGAGTGAATATCGATACCCTCATTCTTCAATTAGAAAAACATATTTATCCTTATATTGGTGAAATGGCATTGTCTGACTGTGAAACAATATATTGGCTGCAATGCTTTGATCGAATGAAAAAGAAAGCTCCGGTGGCTGCTGGTTCTGTATTTCAACTGTGCAAGCAAGCCCTGAAGTTTTGCCGAGTAAGAAGGTATGCGATCAGCCATGTATTGGATGATTTAACTATTCAGGATGTTGGAAAAAAACAGAATAAAGGTCAGCGGTATTTAGAAGATAATGAACTTGGTCAATTATGGGAATCCATAAATACAGGTATCTACCTACCTTATTATAATAATTTATTGAAAATATTGGTTGT
>NZ_JAQRFJ010000199.1:0-734 GCF_028599065.1 Xenorhabdus sp. PR6a
GCATGTATTGCTTCAGTTTGTTCCCGTGATTCGTTGATGGTCAGCACCAGACAGCGGTTCAGCAGCTCTTCATCGACATCAATGGCGGTCGTGGTCAGCATCAGCATCACCGGGCCTTTCACCGTGTAGCTTTTGGTCACCAGATTGCCCGTGGTTTCGTCCTTGCCCGTGCTCGCCATCGTCAGCTCGCCGTCACTCTGCAACAGCTTGAGCGCATAAGCCGCCTGCCGTACCCCTTCTTCTTCGGCGATAGCCAGTATCTTGTGCTGGAGATTGGTTTCCCCCAGATAAAACAGGCTTTGCCCGGTCATGGCGCTGTACTGCACCCGTTCTTCTTCCGGTATCAGGTTAAGCACGGCATCCATCAGTGACGATTTCCCCGCCGCGCTGCTGCTTTGTATCAGGACGGCTAAGGGTTTGGGCAGTTTGCGGCTCACGGCGGCCAGATAACCCGCCAACAGGTTGGTTGATTCGCCGACCACGCCGCAGGCGGCCAGGTCAGACGTGATACGCGCGGTTAAATAGGGGTCTTGCAGTAACGCCAGTGCCGCTGCCCGGTCATCGGCGCTCAGTTCAGGCTGCACCGCTTTGGGGGTATTCCCTTGCTGCTGCCATTGCTCAACGGCCAGTAACACCTGTCCCAGTGCCCGCCGGAGTTCCCCGTCGGCCAGCCCCAGCTCAGCGGCGGCCATCCGCGCATAGCCCTGACGGCTGCGGGCGCTCAGCAAGTCCAG
>NZ_JAQRFJ010000002.1:0-139055 GCF_028599065.1 Xenorhabdus sp. PR6a
AGATGGTGGGTCGTGCAGGATTCGAACCTGCGACCAATTGATTAAAAGTCAACTGCTCTACCGACTGAGCTAACGACCCATCTAAATCTGTTTTACAGTTATCCCTGCCAACGGCGGCATATATTACTGATTTCTCAGCATGGCGCAACGTTTATTTTAAAAAACTTGTTTAAGCGCTTATTAAGCAATCAATTATCCCCAAAAAGACCGATATCTGACCTTTCGGGGATAATTATTACATCCCAGAAAGTTTTTTCTCTGCCATTTTTGCCGCATTCGTACCAGGATATTGCTTAACCACCTGCTGATAAACCGCTTTTGCTTTACCCTTTTGCCCCTTTTCCTGCATGATTAAACCAACTTTATACAGGGAATCACTGCTTTTTTGTGACTTAGGATAATCTTTCACGACAGTAGCAAAATAATAAGCCGCATCGTCTTTCTTGCCTTTATTGTAATTTAACTGTCCTAACCAATAATTAGCATTCGGCAAGTACTTAGACTTAGGATAAGTTTTAGCAAAGTTTTGAAATGCGACTATCGCTTTATCATATTCTTTGGTGTTGATAGCCAAAGAAACGGCGGCATCGTAATCACCTTTCTCACTTCCGGTGCTCGCCGGCGCAGCGGATTGTTTATTTTCAGCTTGTGCCGAAGACGCTGCATTGCGATTTTCTGAGTCTGTCTTCTCCGCACTTGATGGATTGGTGATTTTATCCAATTGCAGATAAAGATCTTTCTGCCGCTCAATGATCTGGTTTAATTGATACTGATTCTCCTGAATTTGACCACGGAGTGTATCGATATCACGTTGGGAATCAGAAAGTTGTTGCTGAAGCTGGGTTAATAATTGACTGTGAGCGTCAGAAATACGCTCTAATTGGGAGAGGCGCTCATCGGTGGAGCCTGAGCCGACATTACTGATTGGCGCTCGGGCAGTAGCGGCCCAAGGAGCCGCTACGCCAACCAATAACGACAGACCCAATAGATAACGTCTGAAGTTACTGTTCATGTATTACTCTTAGTATACGACCACAGCGCGACGGTTTTTCGCGTATGCTGCTTCGTCATGGCCAAGTACAGCTGGTTTTTCTTTACCGTAAGAAACGATAGCAAGCTGATCAGCAGTCACGCCTTTGCCTTGCAGATACATTTTCACTGCGTTCGCACGGCGCTCACCCAGAGCAATGTTGTATTCAGGAGTACCGCGCTCATCTGCGTGACCTTCGATAGTCACTTTAACAGATGGGTTAGTACGCAGGAATGCAGCGTGTGCATCCAGCATCTGAGCGAATTCGCTGTTGATATCATATTTATCGAAACCGAAGTATACGATATTGTTGTTTTGCAGCTCTTGCATCTGCTGACGCGCTAATTCTTCCGCAGACAGCGCCGCTTTAGAAGAATTATCAACAGTGCCTACACCAGACTGATCGTTGTTGCCAGTTTTCTGAGAACTACACGCTGCTACGGCCATGATTGGTAAAGCTAACATCAGCCCTTTTAGCACTTTGTTCAGTTGCATCTCTTTGATCCTTTTATAGTTTGCCATACATATTATTATGCATCACAGATACGGCGACCAGGCAGGAGATTTTACCTGACCATCGGTAGCCGGAAGACGCGCTTTGAAACGCCCATCAGTCGAAACTAGCTGCAATACAGTTCCCCACCCTTGAGTGGAGCTATAAATCACCATAGTGCCATTCGGTGCGATACTCGGCGTTTCATCCAGAAACGTATCCGTCAAAATTTGGACAGATCCCGTTACCAGATCCTGTTTGGCGATATGCTGACTGCCACTTGCCGAGCTAACCATCACGAGAAAACTACCGTCAGGGCTAACATCTGCATCTTGGTTCTGTGATCCTTCCCAAGTTAGGCGTTGTGGAGCACCGCCATTAATATCGATTTTATACAATTGTGGACGCCCACCCTGATCTGAGGTATAGACCAGTGTCTGGCTATCTGGCATCCAACTTGGCTCAGTATTATTACTGCGGCCATCAGTGACTTGACGGATTTGACCAGAAGCTAAATCCATCACGTAAAGATTCAAACTACCCGTTTTAGATAATGCAAAGGCAAGTTTAGTCCCATCAGGAGAAAATGCGGGTGCTCCGTTATGGCGAGGAAACGAAGCCACCTGACGTACAGCACCGGTTGCCAGTGTTTGAATGATCAGTGCAGAACGACCACCTTCAAATGTCACATAGGCCAGTTTAGAAGCATCTGGCGACCATGCTGGTGACATCAGTGGTTCTGGTGAGCTATGTACCGTGAATTGATTATAACCATCATAATCAGAAACCCGCAGCTCATACGGAAATTTAACCGCACCATTATTTTTGACGACATAAGCTATACGGGTGGTAAATGCACCTTTAATACCTGTCAATTTTTCAAAAACCTGATTACTGACTGTGTGCGCCGCAAAACGCAACCATTTCTTTTCAATGGTGACTTGTTCTTGTGCCAAGACTGTTCCTGGTGCACCAGCAACATCAACAAGTTGATAAGAGACAAGAAATTTACCATCCGCACTGGGCTGAATGCGCCCAACAACAACTGAGTCGATCCCCAACGCAGACCATGCAGCAGGCGTTACCTCTGATGCAGTCGTCGGTTGTTGCGGCATACGAGTGGCATCAATCGGATTAAATTTTCCACTGTTTCTCAAATCCGCAGCAATAATTGAACCGATATTTTCAGGCGCATCGCCTGCCCCAGTCCATTTAAATGGGACAACCCCAATAGGACGAGCAGAATCAACACCTTGTGTAATTTCAATGCGAACTTCTGCCTGAGCAAGTGTTGCCCACAGCATCAGAAAGCCCAATATGACCTTAAACATCTGTTTAAAAGTTTGCTTCATCATCTCTCCCTTATCGCGATCTATTACCTGCCGCAATAATCCGCCGGATTCTAACAAACACCAACAAACAAAACTAGACACCTAAATAAAATCTAATAATTTTGTTTGTACATATAAATTATCCGAAAGTTTGTTTAGAGGATAATGATTATCCTCTAAACATTAACTTACTGCGGCTTAAATTCTAATGTGAAATTCTTAAAATACTCATAAACCTCTTTGTTGAGTGGAGGTGGCATTTTTTTCGCCAAATTAGCAGCCGTAATCGCTGCCCGGCATAATGCCGGATCACCGGCTCCTGCTTTAATATCAATGAGCAACCCATCTGGAGCCAGTTTTATATTTAACTCACAAGTACGGCCAATATACAAAGAGGGGTCACGAAAATGACTCTGAATCACGGACTGAATCTGTCCTTTGTAATTATTGATATCAGAATCGGAAGGGCCGCTTTTCTTACCACCACCTTTTCCAGCCGCGCTCGCCCCACCCTGCTTAGGTGCATTAGATGCTAATCCACCTAACAGATCATCAACTGCCTGAGCCTGTTTCGCGGCTTCTGCCTTAGCTTTGGCTTTTGCCTTGGCTTCTGCCTTGGCTTTAGCTTCCGCCTCAGCTTTTGCTTTAGCTGCTGCTGCTTCCACTTTCGCTTTCGCCTCAGCTGCTGCTTTGCGTTTTGCTGCCTCTTCCGCTTCTTTCTTCGCCTGAGCTTCCGCTTTCTGTTGGGCTTCAGCCTGCTCTTTTAGAATTCTTTCTTTTTCTGCCAGCGCCTTTGCAGCCGCTTCTTCTGCTTGTTTCTGCTCCTCACGTGCTTTAGCGGCAGCGGCATCAGCCTGCTCCTGTTCTTCACGCGCTTTAGCAGTAGCCGCTTCAGACTGTTTTTTCTGTGTTTCTGCTGCCTGTAATGCTTTAATTCGTTCTTCTTCAGCCGCTTCCAGGCGTTCCTGCTCTTCCGCCTGCTTTGCCCGCAATTCAGCCGCCTGTTGTTCGGCTTTTTTCTTCCGCTGTTGCTCGGCTAACCTGGCATTGGCTTGTTGCTGTTGTTGCTGGTTATATTGCTGAACAACCGCATTCGGATCGACCATAACAGCATCAATGACAGTCCCATTTTGTCCACCGCCCCCCATTTCTGTTTTCTGCACCAGAGAACCCCAAATCAGAAAACCGATCAGGATAGCGTGCAAGATTACCGAAATGATAATAGCGCGATTCAGCCTATTGTTTTGCTCGTTTGTCTTTCCCACGTTCGACATCCAGAAACTTTAAGTGATCGCCGCTGTCAAGAACCGATAGGCTGAGTCATTAAGCCCACCGATTTTACCCCTGCCTGGCGAAGCATATTCAACGCCTTGATAATTTCATCATAAGGAACTTCCTTAGAACCACCAATCAAGAAAATCGTTTTCGGATTGGCTTTCATCAAAGTTTGGGCTTCTGCAACGATTTGCTGTTCAGGTAACAATTCCAAACGTTCCTGGTTAACAACCATGTTGTATTGCCCTACCCCAGAAACTTCCACAATGACCGGAGGATTATCAGTACTAGAAACTGTTTTTGAATCCACCGAATCAGGTAAATCGACTTCTACGCTTTGCGTGATAATAGGTGCTGTTGCCATGAAAATAAGCAGCAATACCAGCAACACGTCCAGCAAGGGGACGATATTGATCTCGGATTTTAGCTCACGTCTGCGACTACGAGTGCGCGCCATTCGCTGATTTCCCCTTACGATTTATTACGACTTATTGGTATTGGAAGCAAAAGCCTGACGATGCAAAATAGCCAGGAATTCTTCCATAAAGTTATCGTAAATTTGTTCTAGTTTGTTAACACGCTGATTCAGACGGTTATAGGCCATCACCGCAGGAATTGCCGCAAACAAACCGATCGCGGTAGCAATCAGCGCTTCCGCAATACCGGGCGCAACCATTTGCAACGTCGCCTGTTTGACTGCCCCCAAAGCAATAAAGGCATGCATGATGCCCCAGACCGTACCAAATAAACCAATATAAGGGCTCACAGAACCTACCGTCCCCAGAAACGGAATGTGATTTTCCAGGACTTCCAATTCACGATTGAGTGAGATACGCATGGCACGAGTAGCCCCTGTGATAACCGCTTCTGGTGCATGGTTATTTGCCTGATGTAAACGAGCAAATTCTTTAAACCCAGAATGGAATATCTGCTCAACACCGTTTAGCGAATCACGACGTGACTGACTTTCTTTATAAAGGCGAGATAATTCAATGCCAGACCAAAATTTATCTTCAAATGCTTCAGCTTCACGGCTTGCTGCATTAAGGATCTTTGTCCGTTGAATAATGATTGCCCAAGAGACGATAGAAAAGCCAATCAAAATCAACATGATTAGCTGAACTAAGAAACCTGCCTTAAGAAATAAATCAAGGATGTTCATATCAGTCACTGCTTAAACTCCGCGACAATAGACTTTGGAAGCGCAATCGGCTTCATTCGAGATGAATTCACGTAGACAACCAGGCATTCTGCGCTGTTGATAACTACGCCATTGCAATCAACAATTCGTTGAATAAATGTCAGAGAAGCACCACGGATATTTGTCACTTCACTTTCAACCACCAGCTTATCATCTAGCTTTGCTGATTTTTGATAGTCAATCGTCATGCGACTCACAACAAAGCCAACTTGCTCATCTAACATAGGCTGTTGGTGGAAGCCTTTTTCACGCAACATCTCTGTACGAGCCCTTTCGTAAAAGAGCAAATATCGAGCGTGATAAACCACACCACTAGCATCTGTGTCTTCATAGTAAACACGGATAGGCCAACGGAATAACATATTACTCATATAATCCTAATTAGGCGAATTGACGCTGCCACTATACTTAAGACAATAGCGCTTTGGAATGGCCTGTTAATAAAAAAATTTTATAGACCGATATCCTATAAAATTACAATTAGTTTACTTAAAGAAATGATATAAGCCAAAAAGAAGAATGAAAAACGCAGGTAATGGGTGAAAAAACAAACGCCAGATAATACGTTTAGGATGGAAACCAACACCAAAAGTAACGCCAGAACAAACTGCCCAGACCAATAAAATGCTTTGCCATATCTGTAGTGAACTGGTATTAGCAGCAAAACGCGCAGGCTGCCAGAACACACATGCAGCAAGTATTAAGGCCATGATGAGGATAAGAGCCCTCAACAGGCTCTTATCCATAAGTTGGCCGCATTTATCTGCCAACATTATTTTTTGTCACTCTCAGAGGCTTTTTGTGATTCGCTATGCTCAAGTGCCAAAGCAGCAATGACAGCAAAACTACAAGCTAAGAGCGTTCCGAGAATCCAAGCAAAATACCACATGCCTATGCTCCTTAGTACAGTGAGTGTTTGTTGTTTTCAATGTAATTTTTATCCAAACGCCCGAAGGTTTTGTAATAACACCAAATGGTGTAAGACAGCACAATAGGAACGAAGATAACGGCAACAACGAACATAATTTGCAACGTCCATTGGCTGGATGTCGCATCCCACATCGTCAGACTGACATTCGGATCAAGGCTTGATGGCATCACAAACGGGAACATCGCAATACCTGAAGTCAGGATAATACAAGCAACTGTCAGTGATGAGAAGAAAAATGCCCAGGCACCTTTATCCATCCAAGTCGTCAGGATAGTCAGCAGAGGAAGAAGTACCCCCAACGCAGGTATTGCCCACAAAATCGGATAGTCATTGAAGTTGGCCAGCCATGCTCCGGCCTGCTGAACCACTTCTTTATGTAACGGATTAGATGCCGCATTAACATCCAGCCCTCCCGTTACAACATAACCGTCAATGCCATAAATCAGCCAAATCCCCGCTAACAGGAACGCAATTGCCGTTACCGCTGCACAAACGTGGGTCGCAGTACGAGAGCGCAGGTGCAATTCACCCGTTGTACGCATTTGCAGGTATGTTGCGCCTTGCGTCACAATCATCATCAGGCTGATCACACCGGCCAGCAATCCATAAGGATTCAGCAATCCAAAGAACGAACCTTCGTAAGAGACACGCAGGTAAGTATCCACTGCCAGCGGTACGCCTTGCAGTAAGTTACCAAACGCAACTCCGATAACCAGCGCAGGGACAAAGCTGCCAATAACCAGTCCCCAATCCCACATATTCCGCCACTTGCTGTTTTCCAGTTTTGAACGGTAATCAAAGCCAACCGGACGGAAGAATAATGCCGCCAAGACCAGAATCATTGCCACATAGAAACCAGAGAAAGCGGCGGCATAGACCATCGGCCATGCGGCAAACAGGGCGCCACCTGCGGTAATTAACCAAACTTGGTTACCATCCCAGTGTGGAGCAACTGAGTTAATCATGATGCGGCGTTCAGTATCATTTTTACCAATGATCCGCAACAAAATACCGACGCCCATGTCGAAACCATCAGTCACGGTGAAACCGATCAGTAACACACCAATCAGCAGCCACCATATAAATCGTAATACATCATAATCAAGCATAAGTGGACTCCTGCTTACTCAATATTATTCGCTGAAGAAGCTGTTTTTTGTTCAAAATGATAACGTCCGGTCTTGAGGCTACTTGGGCCAAGACGGGCAAATTTGAACATCAAAAACATTTCTGCAATCAAGAACAAAGTGTACAGACCACAAATCAGTACCATTGAGAAAATCAGATCGCCTACACTGCGTGTTGAAGACGCAACAGCCGTTGGCAACACTTCACCAATCGCCCATGGCTGACGGCCATACTCCGCGACAAACCAACCAGCCTCAACGGCAATCCACGGCAATGGAATGCTGAACAATGCAGCACGCAGTAGCCACTTATGTTGACCGATGCGGTTACGGATAACACTCAGGAATGACAGACCGATAACCAACAACATAATAAAGCCAGCGGCAACCATGATACGGAATGCGAAATAGAGCGGTGCAACACGTGGAATGGAGTCTTTCGCGGCGGCCTTGATTTGCTCCTCTGTCGCATCAGTGACGTTTTGGGTATAACGCTTCACGAGCATGCCATAGCCAAGATCTTTCTTACTTTCATTGAATGCGCTGCGAACACTCGGATCAACATTACCTGCACGCAGTTCTTCCAATAATTCATAGGCCTTAATGCCGTTACGGATACGCTGTTCATGCTGACTCATCAGATCACGCAGGCCAACGACTGGCGTATCTGTGGAGCGGGTAGCAATCAAACCTAAAACGTAAGGAATTTGGATGGAATATTTATTTTCCATTTTGTCTTGATCAGGAATACCAATCAGTGTGAATGAAGCTGGAGGCGTCTGGGTTTCCCACTCAGCTTCAATGGCTGCCAATTTGGTTTTCTGCACATCCCCCATTTCATATCCAGATTCATCACCCAGAACAATAACGGACAGCACCGCAGCCATACCAAAACTGGCCGCAATCGCAAAAGAACGTTTGGCAAACGCCAAATCGCGCCCTTTAAGCAGATAGTAAGAACTGATGCCCAATACAAAAATGGCGCCTGTCACATAACCGGCTGCAACAGTGTGAACAAATTTCACCTGGGCAACTGGGTTAAGTACCAGTTCGCTGAAGCTCACCATCTCCATTCGCATGGTTTCGAAGTTAAAGTCAGACGCAATCGGGTTTTGCATCCAACCATTCGCAATCAAGATCCACAATGCCGAGAAGTTAGAGCCTAATGCAACCAGCCAGGTCACTGCCAAGTGTTGTTTCTTACTCAGTCTATCCCAACCGAAGAAAAACAGACCAACAAATGTGGATTCGAGGAAGAATGCCATCAGACCTTCGATGGCCAAAGGCGCACCGAAAATATCACCAACATAATGTGAGAAATATGACCAGTTGGTTCCGAACTGGAACTCCATGGTCAAGCCCGTTGCGACACCCAGAGCAAAGTTAATACCAAATAACTTGCCCCAGAATTTTGTCATATCTTTATAGATTTGTTTGCCAGAAAGGACATATACCGTTTCCATGATCGCAAGCAAAAACGCCATACCGAGCGTTAAGGGTACGAACAGAAAATGGTACATGGCAGTTAAGGCAAACTGTAATCGTGACAGTTCGACAATATCAAACATCTTGACTCCTTGCTCCTAGCAGGAAGACACCGACTTGCGGCAACCCGACTTCGTAAAAACGAAAGCCTCGTAACTACCAGCAATAAATGCCTCAAACACAACAATGAATTATTACAAAATCAAAAACTCAATAGATACCACAATAATATTACGCCTATATTCACACACAATAAATAATTTTTACGTGACTCAGCTTGGAATTCTGAATATAGGTCAACAATACCATGCATTCTCAGGCTAATACCTATATATACTAGATCAATTTAATCAAGTTTAGCGAATACAATCCAGAGTAATAAATTGATTTTAGTCAATTTTTTCTATCTTTTGTTAAGCATTACAGTTATTATTTCATTATAGTTTACCGAGTGTTAATAAGTTGTTATTTCCGATGAAAAGTAATTTATTTTTTGCTGTAAAATACATTAGAAAATTAACTTTTCTTTTTCATTCTTTAAAAAAAATATTTTCTCGATATTTCTTATTTAATTAATCAAATAAATAGGTTTTCCTAAAATCCGGTTCTATTAAATTGAAAAAACATACTTATCAATGAACTAACCTACTGTTAATATTATAAATAAAAAACAAAAGGCCACCTTAAGGCAGCCTTTTTCGATAAAAATAGCTTTATTTTGTGTTTCTTATGCTAATAACGCTTTTACCGCATCGCCAATGTCAGCAAGACTGCGAACCGTCTTCACACCTGCGGCTTCCAGTGCAGCAAACTTCTCATCTGCTGTCCCTTTACCGCCAGCGATAATCGCGCCAGCATGACCCATACGCTTACCTTTAGGTGCAGTCACACCTGCAATATAAGCAACGACAGGCTTAGTCACATGTTGTTTGATATAAGCGGCGGCTTCTTCTTCTGCTGTACCACCGATTTCACCAATCATGACAATCGCTTCTGTTTGCGGATCTTCCTGGAACAGTTTCAGAATATCAATGAAGTTTGAACCGGGGATCGGGTCACCACCGATACCAACACAGGTAGATTGCCCCAATCCAGCATCTGTGGTTTGTTTAACGGCTTCGTAAGTCAATGTGCCTGATCGAGAGACAATACCCACTTTACCTGATTTGTGAATGTGACCAGGCATGATACCGATCTTACATTCATCAGGTGTAATGACTCCCGGACAGTTAGGGCCAATCATGCGTACACCCGCCTGATCCAGTTTTACCTTAACGGTCAGCATGTCGAGTGTTGGGATACCTTCTGTGATCGTGATGATCAATTTGATACCCGCATCAATCGCTTCCAGAATGGAATCTTTACAGAATGGCGCCGGAACGTAGATAACAGAAGCAGTTGCACCCGTTGCTTCAACAGCTTCACGCACGGTATTGAATACAGGTAGTCCCAAATGCTCAGTACCCCCTTTGCCCGGTGTGACACCACCAACCATTTGAGTACCGTAGGCTATCGCCTGTTCGGAGTGAAAAGTACCTTGGCTGCCAGTAAATCCCTGGCAAATCACTTTGGTGTTTTTATCGATTAAAATAGACATTATTTATTCCCCGCTGCGGCGACTGCCTGTTTAGCTGCGTCTGTCAAACTGGTCGCGGCAATGATATTCAAGCCACTGTCTGCCAGTTTCTTAGCGCCCAGTTCAGCATTATTTCCTTCCAGACGAACGACCACCGGCACATTGACGCCGACTTCTTCCACTGCACCAATAATGCCGTCAGCAATCAAGTCACAACGGACAATACCACCAAAGATATTTACCAAAACGGCTTTCACATTGTCATCTGACAAAATGATCTTGAATGCTTCGGTAACACGCTCTTTTGTTGCACCACCACCCACATCAAGGAAGTTTGCCGGTGCACCGCCATGCAGTTTGACAATGTCCATTGTTCCCATTGCCAGACCTGCACCATTCACCATACAACCAATGTTACCGTCCAGCGCAACATAGTTGAGTTCCCATTGTGCTGCCTGAGCTTCACGTGAATCTTCCTGTGAAGGATCGTGCATTTCACGCAGTTCAGCCTGACGGAACATCGCATTACCATCAGCGCTCAATTTTCCATCCAAACACACCAGATCATCTTGCGTTGTGATCACCAGAGGGTTGATTTCGACCAATGCCAAATCACGCTCCAAGAACAGGTTAGCCAATCCCAAGAAAATCTTGGTGAATTGACCAACTTGCTTACCCGTCAAACCGAGTTTAAATGCCAATTCACGGCCTTGGTACGGCATAGGGCCAGATAGTGGGTCGATAATGGCTTTGTGGATTAGCTCGGGCGTTTCTTCCGCCACTTTTTCTATTTCGACGCCACCTTCAGTAGAGGCCATGAACACTACACGACGCGTACCGCGATCAACAACAGCACCGAGATACAGCTCTTTGGCAATATCGGTTGCCCCTTCCACCAAGATCTGATGGACAGGTTGCCCCTGTGCATCAGTCTGGTAAGTGACCAGTCGTTTACCCAGCCATTGTTCAGCAAAAGCACGGATATCTTCTTTGCTGTTGACGACTTTCACGCCACCAGCCTTACCGCGTCCACCTGCATGAACCTGACATTTAACGACCCAAGGGCCTGAACCAATCTTGGATGCTGCTTCTTCTGCTTCGCGCGGAGTGGTACAAGCATAGCCCGCAGGCGCTGGTAAACCATACCGTGCAAAAAGTTGTTTTGCCTGATACTCGTGTAAATTCATGATGTTCTATCCATAATTTAATCTAAGAAAGGTAAATTACCTTCTATTTTGTTGCTCTGGATATGACCAGCCCCAAGAGGCTGGCCTGCATATACATTTTTACATCAACGTCGTACTACTTCAGACTTGGCGGAGTTAATACCCTCCGCCAATAGGGATGCCGATAGCGATGCTATACATCCAGCAACAAACGTGTTGGATCTTCCAGCATTTCTTTGATGGTCACCAGGAAGCCGACTGACTCACGACCATCAATCAGACGGTGGTCATAGGACAGTGCCAGATACATCATCGGAAGGATCTCAACCTGACCATTGACTGCCATTGGACGATCTTTAATGGCATGCATACCAAGGATCGCGCTTTGTGGTGGATTAATGATCGGGGTGGACATCAGGGAGCCGAAAACCCCGCCATTGGTAATAGTGAAATTACCGCCGGTGAGTTCTTCAACGGTCAGCTTACCGTCGCGGCCTTTGATAGCCAGCTCTTTGATGCTCTTCTCAAGGTCAGCCATGCTCAGTGCATCTGCATCACGTAAAACTGGTGTCACCAGACCACGTGGAGTAGATACTGCGATACTGATATCAAAATAGTTGTGGTAAACCACATCAGTGCCATCAATGGAAGCGTTCACTTCTGGGTAACGTCTTAATGCTTCAACAACGGCTTTCACATAGAAAGACATAAAACCCAGACGTACACCATGGCGTTTCTCAAACACATCGCCATACTGCTTGCGCAATTCCTGAATTGGCTTCATGTTGACTTCATTGAAAGTCGTCAACATTGCCGTGTTGTTTTTCGCTTCAAGCAGACGTTCTGCAACACGCTTGCGCAGACGCGTCATTGGCACACGTTTTTCACTACGGTGTGGCAATAAGGATGGCTGTTCAGCGGACGTAGCCGGTTTATCACTCTCTTTTTTATTCGCAGCGATATATTTTTCTATGTCTTCACGAACAATACGGCCACCAACACCACTGCCTTTAATTGCAGCAGGATCTAAATCATGTTCAGCAATCAGACGACGAACCGCAGGGCTTAGTGCATCGTTATTTTCTTCTTCCAAAGACGCAGTCTGACGTTGTGCTGGCGTTGCCTCTGTTTTGGTTTTTACTTCAGCAGGTATACCTGTGCTATCACCCAGACGGATACGACCTAACAGTTGCTTGGACAGTACAGTGGCGCCCTCTTCTTCCAAAATAGATTCCAAGACACCCGCTTCACTTGCTGGCACTTCCAGAACAACTTTATCCGTTTCAATTTCAACCAGCACTTCATCACGCGCTATGGTGTCACCTGGTTTTTTATGCCATGTCGCAACCGTGGCATCTGCAACAGATTCAGGAAGGTCTGGAACCAGAATTTCTACGCTACTCATTTTCTATCCTTATTTATTCAACGTTCAGGGCGTTATTAACCAGTGCTTGCTGTTGCTGCTGGTGAACAGACGGATATCCCACAGCCGGGGAAGCAGATGCCGGACGACCTGCATAACGTAAAGAAGCCCCAAATGGGATTGCTTCACGGAAATTATGTTGACTGCAATACCAAGCCCCTTGGTTCAGTGGCTCTTCCTGACACCAGACGAAGTCATGAACATGGGCATACTGCTCAAGTTGAGCTTGCAGATTTTGACGTGGGAATGGATACAATTGTTCAATACGCACAATAGCAACATCAGTCTGTTCATTCTTACGACGCTGTTCCAACAGATCGTAATAAACCTTACCGGAACACAGTACAACGCGCTTAACGCCTTTTGGATCCAACGCGTCGACTTCACCAATGACTGGCTCAAATTTGCCATTCGCCAATTCATCCAGACTGGACACAGCCAATGGATGACGCAGTAATGATTTCGGTGACATAACAATGAGTGGACGGCGCATACCACGCAGAGCCTGACGACGCAGCATGTGATAAACCTGGGCTGGGGTCGATGGTACGCAGACCTGCATATTTTGTTCAGCACAGAGTTGCAGATAACGTTCCAGACGTGCCGATGAGTGCTCTGGACCCTGTCCTTCATAGCCATGCGGTAACAGCATCACCAGACCACACATACGACCCCATTTCTGTTCACCAGAGCTGATGAATTGGTCAATCACAACCTGAGCCACGTTGGCAAAATCGCCAAATTGCGCTTCCCAAATTGTCAGGGCACGAGGTTCAGTGGTTGCATAACCGTATTCAAATGCCAGTACAGCTTCTTCCGACAGTACCGAATCCCATACGTTGAACACCCCTTGGCCATTGTGGATATTCGCCAGGGGCACATAAACAGAGGCATTGTTTTGATTATGAATAACAGCATGGCGGTGGAAGAAAGTACCACGTCCCGCATCCTCACCGGAGAGACGCACCGGAATACCTTCATCAACCAGCGTCGCGTAAGCCAGTGTTTCCGCGCCACCCCAGTCAAACAATTTATTGCCATTGGCCATTTCTGCACGGTCGCCATAGATTTTTGCAACACGTGAGTGCATTTCCACTTCGGCAGGAACAGTGCTGATACTTTTGCCAAGATCTTGCAGACGTTTCATATCCACTTTATGCGGATATTCTTCATCCCATTCGTGATTCAGGTAGGGTTCCCATGTGAATGAATGCAGCCCCATTGGACGCCATTCATCGACAACACATTCACCATGATCCAGTACATCACGATACAGGTTCACCATCTCAGTAACGTCATTGGCACTCAGCAAGCCTGCCGCTATTAGCTTATCTGCATAAATTTTACGTGCAGTTGGCATTTTTTTGATTTTCTGATACATCAGTGGCTGAGTTGCGCTTGGTTCGTCCGCTTCGTTATGACCGTGGCGACGGTAACAAACCAGATCGATCATCACGTCACGTTTGAAGGTATTACGGAAGTCGAGCGCCAGACGTGTGACGAATGCAACGGCTTCTGGATCATCCGCGTTAACGTGGAAAATCGGCGCCTGCACCATTTTCACAATATCAGTACAGTATTGTGTTGAACGGGCATCTTTCGGGTTAGATGTGGTGAATCCAATCTGGTTGTTAATCACGATACGAACCGTACCACCCACTTCATAACCACGAGCCTGCGACATGTTCAGTGTTTCCTGAACAATCCCCTGCCCGGTTACGGCAGCATCACCGTGGATGGTGACAGGCAGAACCATGTTGCTGCGACCTTCATCAAGACGATCACGACGGGCACGTACAGAACCGATAACAACAGGGCTGACAATCTCAAGGTGAGACGGGTTAAAGGCCAGTGCCAAATGCACCAGACCCCCTTCGGTCTCAAAATCAGAAGAAAAACCTTGATGGTATTTTACGTCGCCCGTCCCCAGATGCTCTTTGTGTTTACCCGCAAATTCGTCGAACAGATCAACCGGTTTTTTACCCAAGAGGTTGACCAGAACGTTGAGACGACCACGATGAGCCATTCCCAACACAACCTCACGGGTATCTTGTTTACCTGCGTGACGGATCAACTCTTTTAACATCGGGATAAGTGCATCGCCACCTTCCAGGGAGAAACGTTTCGCCCCCGGGAACTTAGCACCTAAATAGCGTTCCAGACCTTCCGCGGATGTTAATTCTTTCAGGAAACGACGCTTTTCCTCTGTATTAAACTGTGAACTTACTGTCACAGACTCCAGACGTTGCTGGATCCAACGTTTTTCTTCTGTATTGGTGATATGCATATATTCCGCACCAATTGAACCACAATAAATGCGTTTCAGCGCGTCATACAGATCAGCCAATTTCATGGTCTCTTTACCAATGGCAAAAGAGCCTACATTAAACGTTTCTTCAAAATCCGCTTTTGTTAAATTATGGAAAGCAGGATCAAGATCAGATACAGGTTCCTGTTTCCATAATCCCAATGGATCAAGATTTGCATGTTGGTGTCCGCGGAAGCGGAATGCATTGATGAGCTGCAAAACTTTGACTTGTTTTGCATCCATTGCTGGATCGCTGACTGAAGTGTGATAACGCGTGGCATCCTTTGCCAGACGACGGAAGTAATCGCGTGTCTGTGAGTGGAGTTGTTCCCCGCCAAGTCCTGCATCCGGTAATTGTTGGAAAATTTCTCTCCAACTTTCATCAACAGAATGAGGATCGGTTATATAGTCTTCATAGAGTTGCTCTATGTAAGACTGGTTTGCACCAGCCAGAAAGCTTGAGTCCAGCCAGTCCTTCATTGCGCCGTTCTGCATTGTGATCCCTTAAGCTTTAAAAGCTTTAGTTTTCGCCGTGGTTAACAAATTCCGCTTAATCAGCGGTGTTGATAAAAGGTTCATTTGGACGTGCTTAATGCATGTTCTTATTTGGGTTTTCCTACCCTTCAAGGAACCTTTAAAAACTAACTCTCAGTTTTTAAAGGTTCCTTTATTTGAAAACATATTTCGTCTTTAGCCGCAGGCAATTTATCATTTTTCATTCTTTAATGCCCTCCACTGATTTGATATTTATTTCAAAATTGTGGAGGGCGACATTATATGCATTATTTACACACTAATTATGTGTTATTTATGCACAAATTTTATTTTGCTATGCGCTATGTTTCAGCAACATAGATTTAATATGACCAATCGCTTTTGTCGGATTCAGTCCTTTAGGGCAGACATTGACGCAATTCATGATCCCATGGCAACGGAAAACACTGAATGCGTCATTCAAGTTATCCAATCGTGAAGTTGTTTCAGTATCACGGCTGTCAATCAGGAAACGGTAGGCTGCCAAAAGACCGGCAGGGCCGATAAATTTATCCGGATTCCACCAGAATGACGGGCAAGATGTTGAGCAACAGGCACATAAGATGCACTCATACAGGCCATCCAGTTTTTCACGCTGTTGCGGTGATTGCAGGTGCTCACGCGCAGGCGGGTTTTTACCGTCATTAACCAAGTAAGGGCGGATTTTCTCATATTGTGCGTAGAACTGCCCCATATCAACAACCAGATCACGAACCACTGGCAGACCAGGTAATGGACGAATGACAATTTTCTTATTACCACGACGCAATGCCGAAACAGGCGTAATACATGCCAAGCCGTTTTTACCATTCATATTCACGCCGTC
Organism: Xenorhabdus sp. PR6a; assembly: GCF_028599065.1. NCBI lineage: Bacteria > Pseudomonadati > Pseudomonadota > Gammaproteobacteria > Enterobacterales > Morganellaceae > Xenorhabdus > Xenorhabdus sp. PR6a. Next base: position 16,707 of record NZ_JAQRFJ010000002.1, read on the forward strand.
AGAGCCACAAACTCCCTCACGACAAGAACGGCGGAATGCTAAAGTGGGATCTTGCTCTTTTAGCTGGATGAGCGCATCCAGCAACATCATGTCGCGTCCTTCTTCAGCTTCCAGTGTGTAGTCCTGCATACGAGGCACATCATCAATATCTGGATTATAACGATAAATTGAAAATTCAAGTTTCATAATCTATTTCTCCGCAACTGAAACATCAGCAACGCAATTAGTAAGAACGCACTTTCGGCGGGAAAGCTTCACGCAGCGTTGGCTGCATATTCACTTCACGACGCGTCATGCTCTCAGTTTGCGGTAAATACAGGCTATGGCACAGCCAGTTAGCATCATCACGCTCTGGATAGTCAAAACGGCTATGGGCACCACGACTTTCTGTACGGAAATTCGCAGCAACGGCAGTCGAATAAGCCGTTTCCATCAGGTTATCCAATTCCAAACATTCAATGCGCTGCGTATTGAATTCTGATGAAGTATCATCCAGGCGCGCATTTTTTAGACGTTCGCGGATCACTTTCAGCTCTTCCAACCCTTTTGCCATCGCCTCACCTTCGCGGAATACTGAGAAGTTATGCTGCATGCAAGATTGCAAGGCTTTGCGGATTTCAACCGGATCTTCACCTGAACGGGTATTATTCCAACGGTTCAGACGTTGCAATGCAACATCAACATCGGATTCGCTAGCATCACGGCTGGTTCCTTGCTCCATCAGGCACTCTTTCAAATGCAGGCCAGCGGAGCGACCGAATACCACCAGATCAAGCAGTGAGTTCCCACCGAGACGGTTTGCACCATGTACGGATACACAGGCAATTTCACCCACGGCAAACAAGCCCGGAATTACAACGTCTTCACCTTTTTCGTTGACTGTCAATGCCTGACCCGTGATCTTAGTTGGAATCCCCCCCATCATATAGTGACAGGTTGGAATAACCGGAATCGGATCTTTTACTGGATCGACATGAGCGAAGGTACGGGATAATTCGAGGATGCCCGGCAAACGAGATTCCAATACATCCTTGCCCAGATGATCCAGTTTCAATTTCGCGTGAGGTCCCCATGGCCCATCACAACCACGGCCTTCACGGATTTCAATCATGATAGAACGCGCTACTACGTCGCGGCCAGCAAGGTCTTTGGCATTGGGTGCATAACGCTCCATGAAGCGCTCGCCATCTTTATTCAGCAGGTACCCCCCTTCACCACGGCAACCTTCTGTGACCAGCACGCCCGCACCAGCAATACCCGTTGGGTGGAATTGCCACATTTCCATATCTTGGACAGGAACGCCAGCACGCAGCGCCATGCCCACACCATCACCGGTATTGATATGTGCATTGGTTGTGGATTGGTAAATACGACCAGCCCCACCAGTTGCCAAAATGGTTGCCTTGGCTTTGAAATAAACCACTTCACCGGTTTCAATACAGATAGCAGTACAACCAACAATCGCACCGTCCTGATTCTTAACCAGATCCAGCGAATACCATTCAGAGAAAATCGTCGTGTGATTCTTCAAATTCTGCTGATATAGCGTATGCAATAAGGCGTGACCGGTTCGGTCGGCCGCCGCCGCAGTACGAGCTGCCTGCTCGCCACCAAAATTCTTAGATTGCCCACCGAATGGACGTTGGTAAATACGGCCATCATCCAAACGGGAGAATGGCAGCCCCATGTGCTCCAGTTCCAAAATGGCTTCCGGGCCAGTCTTACACATATATTCGATAGCATTCTGGTCACCGATATAATCAGAACCTTTCACCGTATCGTACATGTGCCATTCCCAGTTATCATCATGGGTATTGCCCAAAGCAACCGTGATCCCACCCTGTGCGGATACAGTGTGGGAACGCGTTGGGAATACCTTGGAAATTAAGGCACAAGATAAACCCATTTGTGAAATTTGCAGTGCAGCACGCATACCTGCGCCACCGGCACCAATAACAACAGCGTCAAACTCTCTTACTGGCAGTTTCATTTATGCACCCCACACCACAATTGTTCCGTAAATCAAATAAGTTAACAGCGCGACAATAATCACCAGTTGCAGAACCAAACGCAGTGCGAGCGGCTTGACATAATCTGTCAGTACCTGCCACAAGCCAATCCATGCGTGAACCAGAATGGAAAGCAGCGCCAACACGGTGAATACTTTGGTGAGGGAGGAAGAGAAGAAACCGCGCCAGACTTCATAAGTCATATCCGACGTTGTTGCGACAAAACCGACAAGGTAAAGGACGTACAAAACAATAATAATTGCGGATGCACGTAGCAGCAGCCAATCCTGAATACCCGTACGACCCAATGCGGATGCGTTGCTTACCATAATAATACCCCAGCCAGAATAGACAGAATAACCGCGATGACTATTGCTACTTTGGCAGATGCACTACCGGTAGCGAGAGTTTCTTCCAAGAAACCAAAATCCATCAACACATGGCGAATACCCCCACAGATGTGGTAAGCCAGCGCCGTCAATATCCCCCACAGGATAAATTTGGCGAAGAAGCCAGTCATGATTTCAGATGCTTGTAGGAAGCCCTCCTGCGAAGACAGTGACATACCCAATAACCACAGTAGGATACCCACTGCGATAAAGGTGATGACGCCTGAGATACGGTGCAAGATCGATGCTATCGCGGAGACGGGTTGGTTAATCGTCCGCAAATCGAGGTTGACAGGTCTTTGTTTTTTCACAATTTTGCCCACAAAGCTTTTTTTTATTTTCCATCCTCCGGTCCTGGGCGGGAATCAGACAGCGCTTAGAGGATACAAAGACACAACGTAATTAACTCAACAATCCTTACTGTTCATCAAAAGTTGTGATTTGATTACGCTGGGTGCTCCTACAACAGGGTAATCCGGAGACCTTACCGAAGTATAAGTACTTCACATTGTTATTACAATTCCCACACAATATGATTATTAACATTTAGCTTGAACAGTGAGAAAGATCACGCTTCAAACACTTTTCGTAAAATACATGATCTTGTTTGACAAAGATTAAACATTTATCTTACATATATATCGTTATATATTATTTGCCGTCATTTTATGATGAAAAATTAATCTTAACGAAAAATAAAAGTTATGTGAAAGTACCGTATAAGCACAGAATGTTAACATTTAATGTGAATAATACTTTAAACATAACGTTCAAAAACTTTTTAACAACCTGAAAACCATTGTCATCCGTAATGAGATTTCAGCGTTAAATGTGATACCAGCCTGATTTTAAACTCTCTCCGGTAGCACAATGCCTTCGGCACAGTATAAATTGCGCCTATCTGGTTGTTAGGGGTTATAAAAAATAAGCGCTAAGGAGATGTAAATGGCTGATAAAAAGGCTACGTTGAACATAAATGGTTCAGCTGCTATCGAACTAGACGTACTAACGCCGACCCTAGGTACTGAAGTAATTGACGTTCGAACCCTCGGCTCAAAAGGCTTCTATACTTACGATCCGGGCTTTACTTCCACTGCCTCTTGTGAGTCGAAAATCACCTATATTGATGGCAATGAAGGCATTTTGCTGCACCGTGGTTTTCCCATCGATCAGCTTGCAACGGAATCGACCTATCTGGAAGTCTGTTACATTTTGCTATATGGCGAACCGCCTACTCCCGAAGAGTACGAAAAATTTAAAACGACAGTGACTCGCCATACGATGATCCACGAACAGATCACCCGTCTGTTCCACGGTTTCCGCCGTGATTCTCATCCAATGGCGGTTCTTTGTGGTGTTACGGGCGCACTGGCTGCTTTCTACCATGATGCGCTGGATGTCAATAATCCTCGCCACCGTGAAATTACCGCTTACCGTTTGCTGTCCAAAATGCCCACTGTCGCGGCAATGTGTTACAAATATTCCCTTGGGCAACCTTTTGTTTATCCACGTAATGATCTGTCTTATGCCGCTAACTTCCTGTACATGATGTTCTCAACACCGTGTGAGGAATATAAGGTTAATCCCGTATTAGAACGCGCTATGGATCGCATTTTCATCCTGCATGCCGATCATGAACAAAATGCCTCAACCTCAACGGTACGTACTGCGGGCTCTTCCGGCGCCAACCCATTTGCCTGTATCGCTGCGGGTATTGCATCCCTGTGGGGACCTGCACATGGTGGAGCAAACGAAGCCTGCTTGCGGATGCTGGAAGAGATCCAATCTGTCGAACACATTCCTGAATTCATTGCGCGCGCCAAAGATAAAAATGATTCTTTCCGCCTGATGGGCTTTGGTCACCGTGTTTACAAAAACTATGACCCGCGCGCAACCGTGATGCGTGAAACCTGCCATGAAGTGCTGAATGAACTTGGCCTGAATGACAGTCTGCTGGAAGTAGCAATGGAATTAGAACGTATTGCGCTGAACGACCCCTACTTCATTGAGAAAAAACTGTATCCCAATGTCGATTTCTACTCTGGCATTATCCTGAAAGCGATGGGGATTCCCTCCACCATGTTCACTGTGATTTTCGCCATTGCCCGTACTATTGGCTGGATTGCACATTGGAATGAAATGCACGATGAAGGTTTGAAAATCGCACGTCCACGTCAACTTTATACGGGTCATGCTGAACGCGATTTCAAGAGTCAGTTGAAAAAGTAATTTAATGACGCCAATAACACTATTCATATTCTGACACATTCTGAATAGTGTATTTCTGCACCTCTCACATCAGTTTTTACTGATATTAGGGGTGTAGTTTTTTATATATTCCCTTGGCGGTCTCCCCATGACTTTACGGAAAAATGTCACAAATGCACTATCATTGGCAAAACCCAGTTCCTGAGCAATATAAGATAAGGTTTTGTTCTGTGCCAATAGCTCTATCGCCTTTACTAACCGCCATTGCTGTCGCCACTGTTGATAATTCATGCCTGTTTCACGATGAAATATCCGCGTAATCGTCTTTTCACTGGCACCAATATCAATGGCTAATATGTGCAGTGGTGGCGGCAATTGTTCAAGTGATAGAGGTGTTAAACGCCGATCAGAAGGCAGAGGCAACAAAGTCGGTTCCCTACGCGCCTCACGAATTTCGTCAAAAAATACGGCCAGCAAATTTGCCCCTTTTCCCTGAGACCAATCAGAGTCAAAAGAAGATATCGCGATACGCTCCAAAAGCGCCTGTAATAGTGGCGTGGCTTCCAATACTTCACTTTGGTTAGAAAGTAACGCTGTTTCAGAAGCATTCAAATCAGTATCCAAATAGATAGAACGATAGCCTACAGAGCCGCGCATTTCTGCCCGATGCCGTGTTTTGGCGGGTATCCATGCCACTCTGGTTGGAGGCAGAATAGAGATCTGATTTGCCAATGTTATCTTGATACAGCCCCGCCGGGTAAACAGCAATTGCCCCATATTATGCCGATGAAAGCCAGAATCGTGTTGCCCCATCTCCGCTGCAATCCCTATCACAGGCATATTCAATCTATCAGGATCAAAATAATCATTTTGTTGCAACCACACCATATAAATACCTTTTGACTCAATGTCTGTTTAGATAAATAAATCGTCTTTATTATCATAAAAAGACAGAAACCGGAATGCTAACCTTTTGAGCCATGACTCACTTATCATCAGAAAAAATCATGCAAACTAAACCATCACTTTGGCTCGCTATCGCTTTGATGATGTTCCCGCAAATTGTAGAAACTATCTACAGCCCTGCATTAACCAATATCGCTAATGGGTTTTCCGTCAGCTCTGAACAAGCCGCTCAAACACTATCACTCTACTTCTTTGCTTTTGCTCTCGGTGTAGTTGTATGGGGACGCCTGTGTGATCTGATTGGCAGACGCCCGACTATCATTATTGGCTTATCGCTCTACAGTCTCGCTTCTCTGCTGGCATTACTGACACAACAATTTTGGTTATTGCTGGTTGCCAGAATGCTGTCTGCTTTCGGGGCAGCCGTTGGCTCTGTCGGTACACAGACCATTATGCGTGATACTTACCGTGGAGAAGAATTGGCGCGTATTTTTTCCATTATGGGCATTGCCTTGGCTGCCAGCCCTGCCATTGGCATGTTTAGCGGTTCACTATTGAACGCTTTTGCTGGCTATCAAGCCGTCTTTGCCGGACTCGCCATTCTGGCGGTTATTCTGACCGGTTGGTCGATTGTAAAATTGCCAGAAACCCGGCCAAATAATGTCACAAAAGTGGCTTTATTCAGCACAGCAATCATGATGCTTAAAGATATTGCAATTTGGCGAAATGCGTTTTTGATCGCATTTTTCAATATTTGTTTATTTAGCTACTATCAATTAGCGCCATTCCGTTTTGAACAATTTGGATTGTCGCCGGAATTATTTGGTTATACTGGTTTATTATTGACTTTCGGTGTTGGGTTAGGTTCGTTATTAAATAAATACCTATTAAAACAATCGTGGATATCTGCCAAATTAGTTACCCTTGCCTCATTGATAAGTCTGTTAAGTGGGATCGGTGTATACCTGCTTGAAAATAGCTGGTTCTTTATTTTTCCTATGTCTGGAATCGTTATCGCTTATGGTCTGGCTATTCCGAATATTCTGGCTTCTGCATTAACTCACTACTCAGACAGACTGGGCACTGCCGGCGCTTTATTCGGATTGTTTTACTATTTGCTGTTGGGACTTGGATTAGCGTTGGCAGGCTGGAGCCAAGCATTGGGCAATGTACTGGTCTGCTGTGGGAGCATCATGCTTGTTTTGTCCCTTTTGCCTATAAATTTCCCACAAAAAAGTAGAAGCCCCCAGATGCCAAAAGGGAAATAAAATCCAGGGGCTATCTAAAAATCAAGCCGGATTAGGAATATCGATAAAAGTCACATCCAATCCATAATGACTTGCCAACCACTCACCGAGCGCTTTGATGCCATAGCGCTCTGTCGCATGGTGCCCTGCCGCAAAAAAATGCAGCCCCATTTCACGGGCAACATGGATGGTCTTTTCTGAGACTTCGCCTGTCACAAAGGCATCAACACCAAACTCAGCCGCCTGTTCAATAAAACTCTGGCCGCCACCGGTACACCATGCCAGTGTACGGATCTCTTCGGGTGCATTATCGCCACAATGCAGTACCTTTCTCGCCAAACTTTTTTCAAGACGTTCAGCCAATTCTGCCGGTGTAACCGGTTGATCAAAAGTGCCATGAGGCAGAAGCGTATCAATCTCGCCGATGACCTTTACCCCCATCTGGCGCGCCAATTGAACATTGTTACCCAAAACAGGATGGGCATCTAACGGGAGATGATAACCATACAGGTTGATATCATTGCAAAGTAGTGTTTGCAGACGGCGTCGTTTCATGCCACGGATAACAGGAGATTCATTCTTCCAAAAGTATCCGTGATGAACGATAACAGCATCCGCCTCAAGGCGAACCGCTTCATCCAACAATGCCTGGCAGGCTGTCACACCCGTAATCACCCGCTGAACATGGGGACGGCCTTCTACCTGTAATCCATTGGGAGCATAATCTTGAAATTCACGGATATTCAATTCCGTATTGAGCACATGCTCCAGTTCAACATTGTTCATCACATTCCCCTTATCTCTTAGCATTTTCTTCACCATAAAATACCTAGCTGCCATGAATTAAGTCAATTCACTTGCCAAGTTGCCTCTGCCCGCCGCCTTCCAAGCCAGACTCGAAATAGAAATAGATTGGAGTCAATATCTTGAGTTACAAATGTACGTTTAAATGGCCTATAAAACAAAACACCTTGCCGGTGTAAATCGACAAGGTGTCAAAATGTTATATTCAAAATGCTCAGTTAGGCTCCGTCATTATGCCACTTTAACGATTTCGAATACCTGAAGCCATTTCTGAACATTCTAGCCATACTGGTTTATCACTGGTTTTTAGCCATACTTTATGCAGATAGCTATAAAAGCGGGCACGATCACGGCGAAACAGCATAACAGGCAGCGCAATAGTGCCCAGCGAGATAGCGCCAAAACGCCGTAAGAGAATCTGATGCCAAGAGTATTCACGATATAGAGACATTGATACCCCCTCATGGGCTTAACCTGTAAGATGAGTGAAATTTTACGCTACAAATTGAAAACTTACCACTCATCCGACCACTTTTTTAGCGGCATAAATCACCTTTTTTTCTCATTATGTAATTTAATTACAGAATTATACCTAAACAGAAACAAAACAAACAAATTGAAAACAAAAAATTAACCAGGCTTAGTTTGCTATACTCGTCGTACTGCAAAATGCATTTATTATCCCCCGCGTCGCGGGGAGATAAATAAGCAGCTTTCGTTTTGCGAGCTGCAACTTGAAGTTTATCGGGTATACACTTGCCATATGATACTTTGTCGATAAATTCCGCAGATCATTTATACTTTTTTACGCTTTCAGGAACGCTTTTAATAACTTCTTTGTATGGTCATTCCTATGCTGTAACTGACTATTTCTGCAAGAAATAAGCAAGGAGAGTACACCATGAATATCTTCCTCATCCTTGGCATTTTTCTGGTGACGCTATTACTGGGCTATCTCATTTATGCGTTATTGAATGCGGAGGATTTCTAAATGGCAGTATCCGCTTTTTTACTGATTACCAGTTTTCTGCTCATACTGTTTCTATTGAGCAAACCGCTTGGCAACCTGATCGCCAGACTTGTCGAAGGAGAATTGCCCCGCTGGCTGACAAAAACGGAAACCATCCTGTGGCGTTGTTGTGGCTTGCAAAAACCTGGCAGCAATATCAAAGAAATGAACTGGTGGCAGTATGCTCTCGCCATCTGCATATTCAATATCGCTGGGCTATTGCTCCTGTTTACGCTGCTGGTAAGCCAAGACCATTTGCCATTGAATCCACAACATTTTGCCGGCCTGAAATGGGATTTGGCACTTAATACTGCAATCAGTTTTGTCACCAATACCAATTGGCAAGCCTATAGTGGAGAAAATACCCTCAGTTACTTAAGCCAAATGGCTGGATTGACCGTACAGAATTTTCTGTCTGCGGCAACTGGAATTGCTGTGGCTTTCGCCTTAATGCGGGCGTTTTCACGCCAAGGCATGAAAACCGTGGGAAATGCGTGGATCGACATCACACGTATCACTTTATATCTCTTGCTCCCGCTTGCGATCATTATTGCCTTATTCTTTGTCAGTCAAGGCGTTATCCAAAACTTTTCTTCCTATGTCCTCATCCACTCTCTTGAGGGACAACAGCAATGGCTGCCTATGGGGCCGGTTGCTTCTCAAGAGGCCATAAAACTGTTGGGAACCAATGGCGGCGGATTTTTTGCGGCAAATTCAGCCCATCCGTTTGAGAACCCAACTTCACTCAGTAACTTTGTCCAAGTTCTGGCGATTTTCTTGATCCCCTGTGCCTTATGTTTCGCATTCGGTCTGGTTGTTGGAGACAATCGCCAGGGATATGCTCTGCTCTGGACGATAAGCATCGTTTTCATTATTGCCACCAGCGTGGTGATGTATGCCGAAACCGCCGGTAATGCCCATCTCATAAATGCCAATATTAGTGAGCACTTCAATATGGAAGGCAAAGAATCCCGCTTTGGTATCCTTGCCTCTTCTCTCTATGGGGTGGTGACAACAGCCGCTTCCTGTGGTGCCGTCAATGCCATGCACGATTCCTTTACCGCGCTGGGTGGCATGATACTGCTCTGGTTGATGCAGATTGGTGAAGTCATCTTCGGTGGGGTAGGTTCTGGTCTTTATGGCCTGTTACTGTTCGTTCTGCTTGCTGTATTTATCGCAGGCTTGATGATTGGTCGCGCCCCCGAATACTTAGGCAAAAAAATTGATGTTTATGATATGAAAATGGTCGCATTAGCGATCTTAGCCACGCCTTCGCTGGTTTTATTAGGCACCGCTCTGGCGATTTCAACCGACATCGGTCGCAGCGCTATTGCCAATCCCGGCGCTCACGGCTTCACTGAAGTCCTTTATGCTTTTTCATCCGCTGCCAATAACAACGGAAGCGCCTTTGCCGGACTCAATGCCAACAATGTCTTTTACAACCTCGTGTTAGGGATCATCATGTTTCTTGGGCGCTTTGGCGTCATTCTGCCTGTTCTGGCCATCGCGGGTTCCATGGTTAACAAAAAACGCCAGCCTATCAGCAGTGGCACCTTACCGACTCACGGTTCCCTCTTCATTGGACTACTAATTCTGGTCATTTTACTGATTGGGGCTCTCACGTTTATTCCTGCACTGGCGCTTGGCCCTATTGCAGAACACTTACAATTTTGACTGTGAGAATTGGCCGTGAGAATGTCAGGTTGAGAGAGTGAGGTAACGCATGAAAAACAGACAACAAGTATTATTTGAGCCGACTTTAATTCGCCATGCACTTATCGATTCGTTAAAAAAATGTCATCCGGCCCGCCAATGGCGTAATCCCGTTATGTTTGTGGTTTATGTGGGAAGTTGCCTGACCACCGCATTATGGATTGCTATCTTAGTGGGACAATTAACGGGCAACGCGCTATTTACCGGTAACGCCCTATTTACCGGGGCTATTACTCTCTGGTTATGGTTTACTGTCCTGTTTGCCAACTTTGCAGAAGCCTTGGCTGAAGGACGTAGCAAAGCCCAGGCATCCAGCTTGAAAGGTGTCAAAAAAACCAGTTGGGCGACCAAACTGGCATCACCCGACCGCGAATCGGCAAAAGAAAAAATCACGTCAGACACGTTGCGCAAAGGCGATATTGTGCTGGTGGAGGCGGGAGAAATTATTCCTTGCGATGGTGAAGTCCTTGAAGGCGGGGCGTCCGTTGATGAAAGCGCGATTACCGGAGAATCTGCGCCTGTTATCCGTGAATCCGGCGGCGATTTCTCCTCTGTTACGGGTGGTACGCGCGTTTTATCGGATTGGTTAATCGTCGAATGCACCGTCAATCCGGGAGAAACCTTTTTAGACAGAATGATTTCAATGGTTGAAGGGGCTAAACGACGTAAGACCCCTAATGAAATCGCCCTTACCATTTTGCTCACGGCGCTGACCATTATTTTCCTGCTGGTCTGTGTCAGCCTGCTGCCTTTCTCCTTGTTCAGTGTCCAAGCCAATCAATCCGGCGCCCCGATTACCCTGACAGTATTGATTGCCTTACTGGTTTGCCTGATCCCCACCACGATTGGCGGTTTACTGTCAGCTATCGGTGTTGCGGGTATGAGCCGTATGTTGGGAGCTAATGTTATTGCCACCAGCGGACGAGCTATTGAAGCCGCCGGAGATGTGGATGTCTTGTTACTTGATAAAACAGGGACTATCACGCTCGGAAATCGTCAGGCATCCCAATTTTTACCCGCACCAAGCGTAACAGAACGACAGTTAGCTGATGCGGCGCAACTCTCTTCCCTTGCCGATGAAACACCGGAAGGGCGCAGCATCGTGATCCTGGCAAAAAAACGTTTCAATATGCGTGAACGTGATCTGCGGGAATTAAAAGCGACATTTGTTCCCTTCTCTGCCATGACCCGCATGAGCGGGGTCAATATTGGTCATCGCATGATCCGCAAAGGCGCTGTCGATGCTATTCGCCGTCATATTGAAGCTAATCACAGTCAATTCCCGGAAATGATTGACCAATTGGTACAAAAAGTGGCGCACAAAGGGGAAACACCGTTGGTTGTTGCTGAGAACCAGCAGGTCTTGGGCGTCGTCGCCTTGAAAGATATTGTGAAAGGTGGGATTAAAGAACGCTTCAGTGAAATGCGTAAAATGGGGATCAAAACCGTCATGATCACGGGGGACAATCATCTCACTGCCGCCGCCATTGCAGCCGAAGCCGGCGTTGATGATTTTTTGGCAGAAGCCACTCCCGAAGCGAAACTTGCCCTGATCCGCCAATATCAGTCCGAAGGGCGTCTGGTTGCCATGACGGGAGATGGTACCAACGATGCACCCGCGCTGGCACAAGCCGATGTTGCCGTTGCCATGAATTCAGGCACACAAGCCGCAAAAGAGGCCGGTAATATGGTCGATTTGGATTCCAACCCCACCAAATTGATCGAAGTTGTCCATATCGGTAAGCAAATGTTAATGACCCGCGGTGCTTTGACTACTTTTAGCATTGCCAATGATATTGCTAAATATTTTGCCATCATTCCCGCTGCTTTTTCGGTCACATACCCACAACTTAATGCGTTGAACATCATGCGCCTTCATTCGCCAGAATCTGCGGTACTGTCTGCGGTTATCTTCAACGCGATAATCATAATTTTCTTACTACCCTTAGCCTTAAAAGGCGTCAGTTACCGTCCCATGAACGCACTGTCACTCTTGCGCCGAAATCTATGGCTATATGGCCTTGGTGGCCTGCTGGTGCCATTTGTCGGCATCAAACTTATTGACATCTTGCTCACGGTCTTCATGTTTAACTGACAATCTTTAAATAATCAGGGCATACAAATAAAGGTGATGAAAAATGATTTGGTTACGTTCTTCCATTGTTTTGCTGGTATTTCTTAGCCTAATCACGGGGATTGCCTATCCATTACTAGTGACGGGAGTCGCAGGATTGTTATTTCCCCACCAAGCAGGGGGATCGCTAATCAAGCAAGATGGCAAATGGGTTGGCTCTGAATTAATAGGGCAAAATTTTACCAACCCCGTCTATTTTCATGGACGGCCTTCCATGACGGCCGAAAAACCCTATAACGCGTTGTCATCGGGAGGCAGTAATCTCGCTGTGACCAACCCGGCACTGGACAGCAAAATACAGCAAAACATAATCCAAGTGCGTTCATTTAATCATTCCGGCAATGTTCCGATCCCCGTTGATTTAATCATGGCATCGGGTAGCGGGCTTGATCCTCATATATCCCCGGAAGCGGCTGAATTTCAGGCACAACGTGTGGCGATAGCCCGTTACTTGCCACTTGACGTGGTTGATAAACTGATTCAGCAACACATTCAGTATCCCCTGCTGAAATATATGGGGAAACCGATAGTTAACGTACTGGAACTGAATCTGGCGTTGGATAACCTGGACCCAAAAGGCAAACCAAAAGGCAGAATAAGATATGGCACAGAATGAACCCCAGCGCCCTGATCCTGATGACTTACTGACACTGGCAAACAAAAAGCCACGTGGCAAACTAAAAATATTTTTCGGCGCTTGTGCCGGTGTCGGTAAAACTTATGCCATGCTGCAAGAAGCTCAACGGTTACTGGCACAAGGGTTAGACGTCATTGTCGGCGTTGTCGAGACCCATGAACGGCAAGAAACGGCAGCTCTACTGCAAGGCTTGCCTCAATTACCCCCCAAATATTTCCACTATCATGAACGCAGGATAGCAGCTTTTGACATTGATGCTGCCCTTGCCCGCCATCCGGCCATTATTCTAATGGACGAGCTGGCATTCAGTAATCCCAAAGGCTGCCGCCACCCAAAACGTTGGCAGGATGTCGAAGAACTACTGGAAGCTGGCATTGATGTGCTGACTACCATCAATGTGCAGCATTTGGAAAGCCTGAATGATGTTGTCGGCGGTATTACCGGCATTCGCGTTCGGGAAACGATTCCCGATCATATCTTCGATCAGGCTGATGATGTTGTTCTGGTCGATCTTCCGCCTGATGATCTGCGTCAGCGACTCAATGATGGCAAGGTTTACATTTCAGGTCAGGCCGAACGTGCCATTGAACATTTTTTCCGCAAAGGGAATCTGATTGCCCTGCGTGAATTGGCATTGCGCCGCACGGCCGATCGTGTAGATGATCAAATGCGCGCCTTTCGTGATACTCAGGGAAGAGAACCCGTATGGCATACGCGAGAAAATCTACTATTGTGTATTGGCTACAATGCAGGCAATGAAAAGCTGATTAGGAAAGCCGCTCGTCTGGCAGCAAAACTCGATTGTGTCTGGCACGCCGTTTACGTTGAAACCCCCAAACTACACCGATTACCAAAAAACAAACGTCGCACCATCTTACAAGCCTTGAAGCTGGCGCAAGATCTCGGTGCAGAAACTGCAACCCTCTCCGATTCTCATGAAGAAAAAGCCATCCTGCGCTACGCCAGAGAGCATAATCTGGGGAAAATCCTGATTGGCCGCTATTACAACTCACATACCAATTTCTTTGGCTTCAAATGGCATCGTGATTTTTCAGAACGACTGGGGAAACTCGGTCCTGATTTGGATTTGATTATTGTTGCGTTGGAAGATAAAAAACGTGGGGACAAAGAACCAAAAGATAACCGAACATTCAATGATAAATGGCGGATCTCGATTCAGGGCTTTTTGATGGCCATTGTGCTCTGTGCCCTGATTACCCTCTTTTCCCGAACATTCTTACTGACCCTTGATCAAGCCAATTTGGTGGCAATTTACCTGCTCGGCGTGGTCATTATCGCGCTGTTTTATGGTCGTTGGCCATCTGTCTTTGCTGCTTTCGTCAATGTTATCAGTTTTGACATTTTTTTCGTCCAACCACACTGGTCGTTGGAAGTCAAAAACATGCAGTATCTGCTCACACTGACCGTTATGCTGATTGTCGGGGCCGTTGTCGGAAACCTCACCGCTGGTATACGCTATCAAGCCAGAGTAGCCCGTTATCGCGAACAACGGACACGACACCTGTACGAAATCACCCGTGAACTCAGTAAGGCCCTAAATGAAGAAGATGTAGCCCGTATTAGCTATCACTTTCTGTCCAATAGTTTTCAGGCAAAAACGGGGTTGTTACTACCAGATAGCAACCACCATTTACACCAAGTGCGATCCCATAACGGTGGTCAGATGCAAATTGATAATGCGATAGCTAAGTGGTGTTTTGAGAAAAAACAACCTGCCGGAGCGGGTACTGATACATTACCAGGCGTCCCTTATCAGTTATTACCTATCGCTAACCCCTCACAGGTTTTTGCCGTTCTTGCCATTGAATCCCCTAATCAGCATCAATTACTGGTGCCGGAACAACAACGGTTATTACAAATCTTCACGGGACTGATCGCCAACGCACTGGAACGCTTATACCTTGCCCGCTCCGCAGAATCCGCCAAACTGGAAATTGAGCGGGAGCAACTGCGTAACTCATTGCTGGCAGCACTATCTCACGACTTACTGACCCCGTTAACCGTACTATTCGGACAAACTGAAATGCTGATGTTAGATTTATCCGCAGAAAATTCACCTCATACTCAACAAGTTAACCAAATTCGCCAGCAGATCCTCAGTACTTCGCAACAGGTCAATAACCTGCTTGATATGGTTCCCAAGGAGATTCCAAAACAGTAAGCCCCACGGCAATCAGGCAAGGTGCCTGATTGCGTTATTTCCTGCGCACCGGCAAACCTGTCCCACGTATCCCGTGTTGTGGCAGAACCAGTACGGCTGCCGACCATGCAGGCATGATTACCTCTCCATTTTCTGTTATGCGTATTCCCGCCGCCAAAGACGCCTCGCCTAATTCACGTTGAATATCATTTAATTGCAAACCCTTGGCATTAATATCTTTGACAGTCACAGACCAAGGCGCGGCATTAATCACAACCACCAAGCCATCAAACCGCCAATCACGATCACGCGAAGTCAGATTGCCGTCATCAATCGTCATGACCAGTAAGCCCATTTGCTGATGAGGGCCAACATTCACAAAATCGACACGTTGCCTGACAGCCGCACCATCGCCAAGCGTCATCAAGGGTGAAAATTGACGTAACCGCAATAGCTCCTGATAAAATGCCACCATCTGTAATAATTCATTTTGACCTGGTTTTTTTACCCGATTTTTCACCCGATCAATCAAGGGATAATTCTTGCCATCGTTCTCACGTTCGGGTAATCCCACATCATAATTATTGTCTTTGTAATCATAACTAACCCGATTAAACCAATCGCCGGCATCATAAGAATCACGGGTAAATGATTTTGAGCGCAATAACTCTGAACCCTGTTGATCAAAAGCCAATCCTTGCCCCAGAAATACCGTAGAAAGCGAGATCGCCTGCATACGCACTCTTGTCATCAGGGAGGCTTCATGGGCAGCTTTATAACTAATAATGTCCCACAATGTTTGATTATCATGCTTAGAGACATAATTCAGTGCTTCAATAGGATCTAACGCATAACCCGCAGCAACCCCCTTATAATCAATTTCTCTGCCGGTTTTCACTGCGCCATCTTTATCAATCATGACAAAATCAGCCAGATTACCCGCCATGCCAAGGCGCACCAGATCCCATAAATGACGAACGTAATCTGCATCTAATTTGGCGATCTCATTAGGTAATATTTCAGCCCCATTACCTATCCCCTGCTGACTGCGAATACGGTCAGCAACGTCAAATGGACCACCGCCACGTACTGCATCCCGCAGCCTGTCAGAGAAAGTCCCAATGCCTGTTCCCTTAAGATTGATTTGCGACGCGGTTTCGAATCGATCATCCTGCCCGGAATTCCAGCCCTCGCCAAAAAAGTAGACTGATGGGTTAATGGCGCGCACTTTTTCGAGTGCCGATATCATTTGCGCTTTGGGGTGATATCCCATTAAATCAAACCGAAAGGCATCAATCTTATAATCTTTAACCCAAGTCACCAGTGAGTCTTCAATCAGTTTGGCAAACATACGACGTTCAGGCGCCGTATCAGCACAACAGGTATTATTTTCAATACTGCCTGTTATTTCATCCAAACGGTGGTAATACCAAGGTACAATTTTATCCAACACCGATGTCCGAGATGTAGGACCTGCCGCGTCGGTATGGTTGTAGACAACATCCATGATCACATTCATGCCTAATTGCTGTTTGATAGCCTGTATCATGGCGCGAAACTCTTTTATGCGACTGGCACCTTCTGGATCAGTGGCATAAGATCCTTCCGGTACGGAGTAATGAAACGGATCGTAACCCCAATTATAAGAATCCGTTTTTGCCACCAATGTATTTAATTCTTGTACTTGCGGATTATTGATAT
Source organism: Xenorhabdus sp. PR6a (assembly GCF_028599065.1). Classification (NCBI taxonomy): domain Bacteria; kingdom Pseudomonadati; phylum Pseudomonadota; class Gammaproteobacteria; order Enterobacterales; family Morganellaceae; genus Xenorhabdus; species Xenorhabdus sp. PR6a. The sequence continues at coordinate 33,625 of NZ_JAQRFJ010000002.1, forward strand.
TGTCATCACGCAGCAATTGCTGCAAAACCTCCCGCACAGTCAATGTGCTACGGCAATAATCGGCAAAACGGCTATTTTTCACCTCTGGATTGATTTGACACAGGCGACTGAAAGGGTGTTCAAGATCAGCCACCTGATGGCTAAATTCATTCACGGAAGTGATATCAAACACCGGTAATAACTCCATATGGGTCATTCCCGCCCGACTCAAGGCCTTAAGATGCCTGAACATATCACTGTTATTGTCAGTCAGTGCCAGATACTTACCACGCCAGACTTCCGGTATTGTGCTGTCTGCAACGGAAAGATCACGGATATGCGCTTCATAAATGGTCATGCGGGCAATATCCGTTGGTGTATTTTGTGGGTGCGGCGTCAGCAGGTTATCCCAATTTTGCGGTTTCAGTGAGGTATCATCCAAATTGACGACCTGACTATATTCTGAATTCGTCGACAGGCTATAAGAATAAGGATCGGTAACCTCGTAGCGTTCCACATTGCGGGAATAGGGATGGTAAACCTTTAAGGCGTAGCGATAATAAGCGCCAATCAACGCTTTGCCACCTTGCCATGACCAGGAACCACTTGCTGCATCACGCTGCATGGTATGGCTGGTCATCATCTGCTTATCTTGATTATAAATAACCAGACCAACCTCTTGGGCAGTCGGTGCCCATAAACGGAAAACCACGCCTTTGTCATTTATCCGTGCTCCATAGTCCAACTTACCAGCAGCCTCAGCGAAACGATCATCCAACACACCCGCGGTTTGTACTTGGGTTGCCGAGAGTAATACACCGTGTTCATTCGCCGCCAAAGCGACCAAATCCCCCATCAACAACGGATCAATATCCACATTATCAGGCAGACGGAATGCGGCCCATTTTGCAAAATGAGGGAATTTTTTTGCTGTTTCTTGGTTTAAAGTTGTCGGTCTGAGTGTCAGGTAATGATCCGTAAAATAACCGCGATCATTTAACTTTATCTTTTTGTTTTTTTTATAATATAAACGAACAATCGGTTTACCTGTGCCACCTGACCACAATAACGTTTGTTTATCAACCCAGTGCGCGGAAGCCTGAGAAATTTCTGGCTCAGAATTAGCATTTCCAATACGACAACAATAGATTTGTTCACTGTCTGATATTGGTTTCAAATCATGCTTCAAGCTATGCTTCAAACCATGTACCATTGGTTTCTCCTGAGTTTGCGACAAGTCACTTTTATTTTGAACACAATTATTTGGAACGCACTGTGTGAGCAATAAAATAAATAGACTGCTTATTAAAATAAGATAAATCTTCCTCCAAAAGTCAGATTTCATCGCCAAACCTTGTTAATAGAAAGATTACATTAAATAACGTTCCCAAAGGGAAGATTTGCCTGTATCACTATTATGAAAATCTATTTAAACACGCTATTAAGCCACCCACCTCATCCTTTATTTATAAATATAGGGAGTAAGATAAAGGATGAGTGATTTTATCTGCACCTTGGGCAATCTTTTATTTATTGGGTTTTCACATATCAACAAAATTAGCCTATGATTCACTCCTCTGAGACAACACGGTAATATCAAGCATAGGATGAATTGAATATGAGTACATGGCTGATTTATGCCTTACTCTCCGCGCTAACCGCGGCACTGGCGGCTATTTTTGGCAAAATTGGCTTGCAAAATTTAGATGCCAATACGGCAACGGCCATTCGGGCGGTCATTATGGCGCTGTTTTTGGTCGGCGTGGTCATTGTGCAGGGAAAATTGAATCTTATCAGTGAGATTATGGCCAATCGCAAGGCGCTGCTGTTTATCCTGTTAAGCGGAATAGCCGGCGCGCTTTCTTGGTTATTCTATTTTCTGGCGATCAAACATGGCAAAGTTTCCCAAGTGGCGCCTATCGATAAACTCAGCGTGGTATTTGCGGTCATTCTGGCGGTGATCCTGTTTGGGGAGAAAATTTCGCTGATAGCTGCCGCAGGCGTCGCACTCATTACCATCGGGGCGTTGATGGTCGCTTTGGGGTAAAGCAAAAAGCCGCAGCAATTGCTACGGCTCTTGTTTTTTCACCGCCTAATCAACCCGCAGCAAATACCTGATTAACGATTTCCTGCGCTTCTTGCTCAATTTTTTCACGATGCTCGGCACCGAGGAAACTTTCACAATAAATTTTATAGGCTTCTTCTGTACCAGAAGGACGGGCAGCAAACCAACCGTTGTCACTCATGACTTTCAAGCCACCAATGGAAGCCCCATTGCCCGATGCGGTTGTCAGACGAGCGGTAATCGGATCACCGGCCAGGATATCAGCCTTAACCATTTCCGGGGACAGTTTAGACAGCAAGGCTTTTTGCTGATGCGTCGCCGGAGCCTGAATGCGGCTATAGCTTGGCGTACCGAATCGGGCGGCCAATTTATCATAACGTTGCTGCGGATTCTCACCCGTCACTGCGGTCATTTCCGCCGCCAACAGGCAAAGAATCATGCCGTCTTTATCCGTTGACCACGGCGTGCCGTCAAAACGCAGGAAAGAAGCCCCCGCACTCTCTTCTCCGCCAAAGCCCAGACTGCCTTGATGCAATCCATCCACAAACCATTTAAAACCGACGGGAACTTCCACTAATTCACGCCCCAGATCGGCGACCACACGATCAATCATGGCGCTGGAAACCAGTGTCTTGCCCACGGCAATATTTTTCTGCCATTGTGGACGGTGGCGGAACAGGTAATCAACCGCCGTTGCCAAATAATGGTTAGGGTTCATCAAACCCGCCGGCGTAATAATGCCATGACGGTCATAATCAGGATCATTGGCAAAGGCCAAATCAAATTTACCCCGCAATTCCAGCAGCCCCGCCATAGCCCAACGGGATGAGCAATCCATGCGGATCACGCCGTCATGATCCAGCGTCATAAAACGGAATGTTTGATCGACTTTATCATTAACCAGTGTCAGATCGAGATGGTAATATTCGCCAATCCGCTGCCAGTAGGCAATCCCTGAACCGCCTAATGGATCAATACCAATCTTTAAGCCTGCTTGCTGGATCGCGGCCATGTCGACAACGTCACCCAGCGCAGTGACATAAGGATCAATCAAATCCTGAGGATGCAAATATTCACTCTTTAATGCCTGTTCATAAGGCAAGCGCTTGATGCCATTGAGACCAACCGCCAGTAATTCATTGGCACGCTGTTCAATGATTGCCGTCAGATCGGTATCGGCTGGCCCGCCATTAGGCGGATTATATTTAATGCCACCGTCTTCCGGCGGATTATGGGATGGCGTGATCACGATACCATCGGCCAGACTTTTTCCCTGACGGTTGTGACATAAGATGGCATAAGAAATGGCAGGCGTTGGCGTAAACCCATTATTTTCCTGCACAACCACATCCACACCATTCGCCGTTAACACTTCCAATACGGAGATAAAGGCCGCTTCTGAAAGCGCATGGGTATCTTTACCCACATAACATGGCCCGGTGATCCCCTGTTGCGAACGCACTTCCACAATGGCCTGAGCAATGGCCAAAATATGGGCTTCATTAAAACTGTTGCGCCCAGCGCTGCCACGATGGCCGGAAGTCCCGAACTTGACCTTATGCGCTGGGTTTTCAGAATGGGGTTGTAAGGTGTAATACTGTGAAGTGAGCTGGGCAACATTGATTAAGTCATGCTGCTGGGCGAGCCGCCCGGCTCTTGGATGAATGGCCACTTTATTATTTCTCCTGGGAGAGCGCACCGGCTTATTGCCAGTGCAGTGCTAATAAATTAAGCGATTGGATGATAGGGCAACTAACTAAAATTAAATAGTGCCACACACTCTCTCAATCAAATTTGCCGGAAACTTCATATCCTGCATGATATGTTCAATCATGCTGCGTTTACGGTCAGTATTGGTATTGGTGATCACCCAAAAAGGAGTGCCGGGAATATGACGTGGCTTGGTTTGCTTGCCGCTGGCTAATAAAGTGTGCTCATCACCGGCGAAATAGGTACGAGTACGGCCGTGCATCGATTCCGTTGCTTTGGTGAAACTCTCGCTGTTCAGGCTATACAGTGTAGACAGGGTCAGCATAAAACGCTCAACCGATTTTTTCTTTTCAGCGTACTCATCAGAAAGCAATAATTCACGAATAACGCGGACAGCATCACGGGAACGGGCAGCCGGGGTCTTAACAACAGGTGCAGGGTCGTTGGCAGGCTCTGTGATTTGTACTGGCTGCCCGGCGTCCAACTTCAATATGCGCCGTAAAATATCAGATGCACTTTCACCGATATGCAGAGTTTGGCTTGCAATAAAGCGGTAAAGGTCTTCATCAACTTCTATCGTTTTCATTTCTATCCAGTACTGTTCTTAATGAAAAAATTATCTTGCGATTATAAGATATAATGCCACAAAACAAAACAATTAAACTTTCAATAACTTAAAGTGATTCCTTTTAAAATTGAGAATCCGCAAAAAAGTGACTTTCCTTTAAAATAAATCAAACAGTTACAACTATTTCATTCCGCTGGGTTTGTCACTGCTCACGTATCATGATATTAAGCATCTCAATATTAAACAGGGTATAAACGCTATTAAACTCAGGCAAATTATGAAGTCAAATCGTCAATTAAATTATCATTTCCACACACCGGAAAATCCGCAATCATCAACGCCCATTGTCCTGATTCATGGGCTTTTTGGGGATTTAAACAATCTGGGGATCTTGGGGCGCGATTTACAGCAATATTATCCGGTGATCCAAATCGATGTGCGTAACCACGGTATTTCCCCACGGATGGAAAACATGGATTACCGCGATATGGCACAGGATGTCCTGCAACTCCTTGATGAGCTGAATGTATCCAAGGCGGTGATTATCGGGCATTCCATGGGGGGGAAAATCGCCATGACTATGACGGCAATGGCACTAGAACGGATTGAAAAAATCGTCGTGATTGATATGGCTCCCGTCGCTTATCCCGTTCGCCGCCATGACCGCATTTTTGCCGCACTGAACAACGTCACGGCATCTGGAGTACAAACCCGGCAAGCCGCGACAGAAATTATGCGTCAGGATATTCGGGAAGACGGCGTGATTCAATTTCTGCTGAAATCGTTCCGTCAAGGGGAATGGAAATTTAACCTGCCGGTTTTGCAAAAAGAGTACGAAAAGATTATCGGTTGGGAAACGATTCCCGCATGGCATGAACCCGCCCTGTTTATTCGCGGCGGAAATTCAGATTATATTACTGAAGTTTATCGTGAAAATATTATCAGCCAATTCCCACAAGCGACTGCATGGGTTGTCGCCGGTTGTGGGCATTGGGTTCATGCAGAAAAACCTGAAGCGGTACTCAGGGCAATTCATCGCTTTTTAGGCACAAAATAATGACATTATCAACCCATTGAATGTGGGTTGATAAAAGTTCAATCAAAGGCGTAATTACAACGCTTTTATCTGTATCAATAGCCTCAAAAATCAGGGAAATAATACGACAAAATAATTATCCAAGAAGATCCCGCATATAACGGTTAGATAAATTCAATCGTTCTTGATTATTTTTTCATGCCTGCAAATGAAAATTAAATAACACTAATTAATTTAGACTACGATTATTGACTCACCTATATTTGAATACTACGCAGATTCATATAATGAGCACAATATTTATAATATTTAAGCAAACAAAGTCGTATTTTCCTGAAACACCCCAAAATAATATTTTCTCGTGAAAATAACCTATCTTATTAATTTCACCTTAATAACAATGTCCATAACAATATATTTGCACATAAGATTTTTTGTTGTTGTCAGAACTACTCTTTTTCGGTTAAGAATATTCTTAAAATAACAATAAATTTTTCTATTTTTTAACTAACAACAAATGGGCATTGATATGAACACACTCAATTATAACGACACAGCAATTATTTCCAACGATACATCATCCGCTTTACACCTACTTCATCAAACAATGGGTTACACCTATCAAGCTGCACTTCGTGCGGCTACCGTTCTTGGTGTCGCCGACCATTTAATTGATGGATCAAAAACCGTGTATGAGCTGGCCCAAGCCGTCGGGGCTCAAGAACAACAGCTACACCGGGTACTGCGGTTACTTGCCACGCGGAACATCTTTCACGAGATTGAAGAAAAACGGTTTGCACTCACACCGGCAGCCGAATTCTTACGCACAGACGTCAACAATTCCCTGCGAGCCGCAGTCTTGATGCTGACTGACAAGACATTTTGGCAACCGCTCGGTGAAGTTGTAGAAAGCGTTCGCGGCAATCCAGCTTTCAAGCACATCTACGGCCTTCCTTTCTTTGATTATTGGGCGCAAACAGGTATGCCTGCTGATGACTTTCACGTCGGTATGTCCTCAATGTCAAAGGTGGAAAATCTGTTTCTGGTGCACAGTTATGACTTCCCGAAAAATGCAACCGTGGTCGACGTGGCCGGCGGATTTGGCGGCCTGTTACTGAGGGTGCTACAGGATAATACCACGCTGCGCGGTATCCTTTTCGACAGACAACACGTACTGGACAGGCATGAACTTGGGGCACTGGGTGATGATACGCGGTGGGAGCTTGCATCCGGCGACTTTTTCGAATCATGTCCTCAGGGTGATATCTACCTGCTCAAATACATTATGCACGACTGGCCTGACGAACAATGTATCAGCATTCTGCGTAACTGCCGGAAAGCTATGGCACCTAATGGGCGGGTGCTGGTGATGGACCCGGTGATCCCTGATGGCAACATTTCGCACGCAGGTAAGGAAATGGATCTCCTCTGTATGGGGATCTACGAAGGAGGACGCGAGCGAACAAGGGGTGAGCTACAACAATTGTTGACTCGTGCAGGCTTGAAACTCAATCGTGTCATTGATACAGGTTGCTATGTATCGATTGTCGAAGCCATTGCCGAATAAATTCCTTCTACTTTAAGGCAGATAGATAAAACTTCCTTATTAACATATAGGGGAAATAATGATGTCTTTTCAAAAAAGAAGTCTTGCAATTGTAGGAGGTGGTGCGGCGGGAGTGACGACATTCATCTCGGCAGTACAACACCGTGCGGCACAAGTCATTTATATCGTTGATCCTGGACCTATTGGTCCAGGCATGGCATTTTTCAATTTGGATGGCGATATACTCTGCAACACCTCCGTCGATACGATGTCAGTCGTATCAGATAACCCTTTGGATTTTCTAGATTACCTGCATGAACATGGTCATGCCGTTACACCGGAATCTTTCGTGCCACGGCAATGGGTAGGAAACTATCTGAATGAAAGATTTTCAGAATTCAGCACTATTGCTCGTAAATCCGGTATTGATGTTTTTCATGTGCCTCATTTATTTAGGCAATTGAAGGTAAACTCACATCGTCGTTATACGCTTTGGTACGGTGATGTCCTGGCACCTAAACCGCTGGAGGTGACTGACGTTATTTTCTGCACAGGTTTTGGCGCTTCTCGCATTCCTGACGCTTTGAAACCACACTTGGCTCATCCAACTTTTATTCACTGTCCCTATCCAGAGACAGGTATGTTAACCAAAATACCCACGAAATCACGGGTATTGGTTATCGGAAGTAAACTTTCAGCAATCGATGCGGCTATTCTGCTTTGCCGTGAAGGCCATCATGTCACCATGACATCGCCGTCAGGAGATATTCCCGCTGTTCGTTCGCGATTTATGCGCAGCTCTGGCGCCTTCTTTGAGCATAAAAGCATGACATCAATAATGACCCATAAAGGAAATCAATCGACAAACTTTTTTCCTGATTCATTGAAGCATGCGTATCTAAAATATTTTCGCCGTACCTTGAATAAGTACACAAAAATACCCTGGCGAGAACAGTTTTCTAATGCCAATAGTTATCGAGAGCGTCTTCGTGAAGAAATATCGATTGCAGAGCAAGGAAAAAGCCAATGGCAAGATATCACAGTCAATTTTATGGATGTCATTAACGAAATACACCTAACAGATAAAACGTATTTTGATGGTACGTTTCATCCCAACGTTGAAAAAATGCTTCATCGATATATTACCGCCATTGCTTTGCCCAATGCACGAAAGCTCCTGCACTATATGGATAGTGATGTTCTTACCATTCAGCAAGGCGCCATTCTAAATGTCGTCGTAGAGGAGGGAAAAAAAGGGGCTTGGTTAGTCAATTTAGGGCAGGATTATCAACGGTTTGATGCAGTTGTTACTGCGGTTGGTTATCACCGCCCTTATTTCGTCATTGACGAGAACGGGCAACTTGAGATTGACGCTTACGGACATCGTTCAGAATGCGCAGTATCAATCTCGCCAGAAATGGCGGCCAGCCATCCCTACTTTAAGGAAAAGGAAAGTATTTGGTTTGTCGGAACACCTGCACACAGGCGGTTATGGGTACCCAATGCCCTGGTCGTGGTTGCAAATATAGCAACTCGGGTAATTAACAATATGAGGAGAATCGATATTCCGGTCGCATCAACCGTCGGCAACCATGAAAAAGATCTGGTCATCAGCAAATAATTGTAACCGCTCCACCCAACATGGATTTTCCTCAGGGTTTCCCACTAAAGAGGAAGATCCATGTTAAACAGATTATGGTGTTTACACAAAGTACAACACAGAATTTAATATATAACCAAATAGATGATCTAATGATAAAAATAATTATATCGGATATGTGACTGATATTTTATTGTACGACAGCAAGATAACAAATGAAAAAATAAACAGACTGTGAGTGCTATCCTAATACTTAATAAGGGAACCATGATTATGCAAGAAGAGATACATTATGATTCTATTGGGGAAGGTTATGAACACTTCTACAATTCTGTCCCCCAACGCAAAGTCGAAGTGCGCACTTTATTTGATATGGTCGGTGATGTCCAAGGAAAGTCGGTTCTGGATTTAGCCTGTGGCTATGGTTATTTTGGTCGGGAATTATATCACCGTGGTGCATCAAAAGTCGTTGGGGTCGATATCTCTGAAAAAATGATCGCACTGGCCAAGAAAAAATCAACGGAATACGGCGATAACATTGAATTTCATGTCGCAAATGTGTCTGATATGCAATTAAATGAAAAATTCGATATTATCACCGCGACTTTCTTATTTCATTATGCCAAATCCATTGAAGAACTGGAAAGTATGTTTCGTTCTGTCGCTAATCACCTTAAACCTTCGGGTAAATTAGTCGCTTATATGGCTGCACCAGATTATCAATTAGAAAAAGGCAATTGCCATAATTATGGTTTGAATATTCTCAGCGAAGAACCCCTGCAAGGTGGTTTCATTCACCAAGTGGAATTTATTACCACTCCCCCTATTCTATTAACTTTCTATCGCTGGGATCGTGAAACTTATAAAAATGCGATTCACAAAGCAGGTTTCGGTCATTTTGAATGGAGAAAACCGATGGTGTTAGAAAGTGATATTGAACGTTACCCAGCGGGTTTCTGGGATGCTTATCAGCAAAATTGTATGCATACGGGACTGACCTGTTGGATGCCATAGCATTTGCTATAAATAGTGTATTTTAATACCAACTCTAGATAAAATATGCCCCCAACGATTTGGGGGATATATTTTAGCTATGTCTCGACGGATTGGTTTATGTTTCCCTATTCAGGGACTTGAAATCTATTTTTCAGGGTTTTACCTTAAGAGCCATTATCTTATTTAACCACTGATTGAAATGTGGGCATTATGAGCAAATTACATCCAAACCAATATCACCCGCGATAAGTGGACCATGCAATGTCTTATGGTAATTGGGAATTATTGCCAAAATACGCTTGGATGGCGCAGTTTGTGGGCTGTTATTGATATTTTCAGGGTTAACGAATTGAGCTTTTATGGCTTGTAATGCGGCAATAGGCGCATTGTCATCAAGCCATTCTGAAAGAGTTTCATTATTCAGGCGGTTAAAGGTGGATGTTCCTTGTTGTTTATCGACAACAATCAAATCGTCAGCATCAAATTGATTAACCAGCTCAACTGATTGGGTAGAAATAATCAGTTGGTGTTTATTGCTGGCATTTTTAATTAGACCAGCCAGTACGTTGATGGCATAAGGGTGAAGTCCGAGCTCTGGTTCATCAATAATAATTGAGCCAGGCATATAGTTTTCGGGTTGCAGCAACACCGTCGTCAATAGCATAAAGCGCAAAGTACCATCGGATAACTCACTGGCTTTAAAGGGAATATCCTGTTCTTTTTCTGTCCATTCAAGTTGAATATAATCGACATTATCCGGCGTGGGGCGTAAATAAAAATCACCAAAAAAGGGAGCGACCATTTGAATGGTTTTAATAATCCGTTTGTAATGCAGGTGATGATGTTTTTGCAAACGATATAAAAATGCGGCTAAATTAGCGCCATCATCCCGTAAATAGTCATTATCATTAATACGATGGGTTTGTTTAACTTTGGCACTATCGCTTGTATCATGAAAATGATATACCCGCCAACGGAGCATGGTAGGTAAAGTATAACCCCCAACGTTGGCCTGATGCTTATCAACATGAGATTCAAAGTGCCCGGCACCAATATCGTAATCGCCCTTGATGTCACAAAAGAGTGATTCATGTTGAAACATCATACGATTATCATTGGTGGGCTCTAGTCCAAATTTATAGCCATTGTGACCAAAATAAAGTTCAGCATTCATGGACTCCGTTTTTTTACGTCCAAAATGCAACAAGGTATCGGGTCCCCCCCTTTTTGCCAACGAGAGATTGTAAACGATGATCAAGCATGACGGCGATCAAGTGGAAAAAGCTGATAAAATTGGATTTTCCGGCACCATTGGCTCCGATGAGGACATTCAGGCACCCCATTTGTAAATCACATTTTTCGATAGATTTGTAGCCTATTATCTTAACTCTGCTTAAGTGATCATGATTAGTTATTGGTTTCATCATCTTGCCCTTTTCAGCATCATGTGATTTAGATATGTCCTATTTTAGGGTAAGTAACCTGAGTATGGCATCTGATCATTGATCATCTGGGAGAAATTGTGGCTGTCAAACGATGATCATCTTAAAAAAATAAGCCGTCACTGAATATTACCTGCTTAGAGATGAATATCCTGATGACGGCTTAAGATTAATTAAACCAATTTAGGTCAATTAAACCAACTTCGCTTTCCCGTTTGTCGTATCCGACCAAGCGGTCACAATGGTTGATTTTGTTTTATTGTCAAGCGAGTCAATAAACCCACTGTCACCCATCTTAGGCGCAAATCCACTCATAGCCTGCACCAAAGAATCCACGGCATTGGCAGAGAATGCCGTATATTCACGCTCGCCTTGTGCGTCTTTATCCCCCATTTGGGTGATGATATCCGCACGGTTGCCATCGAAGTAATTGTTGAAGGTCACAGAACCCAAGGCTTCAAACTGCCCCTGTGCGGAGGTATCTTTGATATGACGCTGGGTCAACACAACCAAGTCGTAACCGCTGCGCTGGAACCACAGGTTTTGCCAATTGATATCGTTGAAGATAATCTTGTCACCTTGCTTAATATCCTCAACCACGTTATCAATCACATCACCGCTAACCACAAAGCTATTCACGCCTGTACCGCCTTTGAAGTGGTTCTGATAGCCGCCCAATATCAGCAGATCATCACCATCACCACCATTAAGCTGGCTAAACTTGGAGACGACATCGGCAATCAAATGATCGTTCCCTGTCCCCCCATTGATGACCGAGTGATACCCCATCAGTTTGATGGAATTGTTGCCCGTGCTGCCATCGATCTGGTTATGGTTGCCGAATACCGCCGCAAAGTCGTTACCCTCTCCCAGATTAACCTGATTATTGTTGCCGATGGTGACAACGTAATCCTGATCTTCGCCAGCATGAATGCGATTAAAGTTGCCGGAAGCCACGATATAATCGCGTCCCTTACCGCCACTGATCACACCGCCTTCACCAAAGACAAAGGCTTGGTCATCACCCTCACCCAGATAAGCGTAGTTAATGCGTCCGGCCAATACCGCAACATCGTTGCCCGTACCGCCAAACATCATGTTTTCACGCCCCATCAGAACGCCCGTATCATGACCTTCACCGCCTGCGAAGATATTCGAGGTGCCGACGGAATAGAAGGTGTCATCACCACGGCCGCCCCAGAAGTTGTTGTTATCTCCCAGATAAGCACCGAGATCCTTACCGTCACCGCCCCAGTTAAAGTTGTAGTTACCGAGGGAGACGTTGATATCACCATCACCTTGCAGGTGGCCACTGTTATGCAGGAAATCAAATGTTTTCTCCTGTATGTTCAGTAAGTCGGCGGTCAGGTTCTCTTTCAGGTTGGTGACCTGTGATCCCACCTTGGCTTGCTTATCCTTATCGAACAAGGTGGCAAACAGGTTCGGCATATCCAGTGAAGGCAACCCAAATGGGCGATCAGTTTGCGGGGCTGATTGCTCCCCTTTACCAATGGAAACCTGCCCTTCCTGACTTTCATCAGGCGCTTTTGCTTTCAGGCCGTGGCTTTCAGCAAAAGATTTCACCCCATCAGCCCCGATATTCAGCCCGGCTTCCAGACTGTTGAGCAATTTTTCCGGATCGGTGAAGGCTTGCAGTTGGTCGCCACTGAATTCACCGATGATTTCCAGCATTTCACGCAGAATGGCAACGCCGTCCACCGGCTGGCCTGAGCGGGAGACAATGCCGCCTTGCGGGGTATAATCCACGCCAAAGATATCCGCCAGTGTGGTGTCCGCACCGACACTTGCCAGATTCCCCAGCAACTTGTTTTTGATCTGACGTGGCAAATCCGTTGGCGTAAAGGTAAACGGATTTTTCGCCAACCCCGTCGAGGTGTAATCCTGGGTCATCAGGCCAAACAGTGAACCCAGATTGGTATCCAATATCGATTGAATATTGTCACCGAACATAAAGTTCCAGTTACCGGTTGTGACCTGAATATCGGCGCCCTGCCCACCCACTGCAAAGTTGAAGGCCAGCTTTTCATTCGCCTGACGGAACTTGTCCGCCCGACTCATTTTACCCATTTCCGGCGTGTTGCCTTTACCGCTCAACCATTGGTTGTATTTCTTGTTCAGGGTGTTTTCGAGATCACTTTTCAGGCCACGGCTGCTGCGTTCATTTTGCGAATCCAGATCGGTCAGGGTGTGATAATCAACACTGCTGGTCAAATCAAGACCGGACAGATCGCGGACATATTTCTTCGCTCCTTCCAGGGTCCATTGTTGATCTTGTTTCGCCAGCCAATCGGGTGAATTAAACGATCCGGCAATCTCTTGCAGTACGCCAGAAATACGGACAGCTCCCTCAAACGGGTTAACCAACGGAGGAGTTGGGATGGATTTCTCCAGCATTACGATCAGATCGTTACTGCGCCCCAAGTTAAAGCTGACGTTCCGGTTGCCCATGAACAGTTGCGCGCCTTCCAATGCCCGATAACCAGCGATATCAACACTGTGCTTACTATCGCCATCACCAATGTGAACCATCACGTTATTATCGCCAAAGGCCAGAGATTTAAAGCCGCCTGTGCCGACCTTGATACCGACATTGCTGGTTCCCCAGTTCATAACCGTAAATTCGCCATCACCCGCCTGTACCTGAATATTGCCGGAATAACTCAGTTGGTTATTGGATGATGTTGCTGCGGAATGATTATCCACGGCATCGTGTTGTTTTGGTGCATGGAATGTTTGGCTATTTTCCGCAATGGCACCTTGTGCTTTGGCATCGGTTTGCCCCACGCGGGACAGGATGATATCACTTTCAGAGATACCGCGGCGCACTCGTTCAGCGTGGCTTTCCACCGCACCTGCGTCATTCCAACCCAACACGATCTTGTTATCCATGAGCTTGTGAACCCACTGTTCCCGCGCATCTTTCGTGTACTTACGGCCAATACTGTCTACCGCCACTTCGCTGCTGCGCGCCGATACTGTGGTACGAATGCCCTGCTCATCCAGTGCCGAAATAAAACCGCGGGCAAAACCCTCTCGTTTGTCGTCACTGATCAACGAGCAACCAACGAGGCTGATATGGTCTGGTGTGCCAATATGCTTATCAGTACTGAACTGTTTCAGTCTCAAGGCCAGTTCATCTGCACTGTAACCACTTATGCGTGTGTGGTAACGCATATCGTTTTGTGCTGATTCTTCGCGTCCATGCCCAACAACCTGCCAGCGTAATTTGCCGGACTGTAATTGACCGGACAAGGCAGCAAGATCGCCATATACCACGCGATATTGACCATCGGCATCAAGCTGAACAATCACGCTGGAATTCGGATGTTTACCTGCCAGGCTCGCGGCCGCTTTAGCCGCAACCGGATCATTTTCCATCTGGATGATGATCTGACCATTAAAGCGGCTATCATTTCCGTCACCTTCTGGCTGCGGGTTGACCACGGCACGTTCCCACGATCCGACATCATGGTTATTGACGCCCCGGTTAACCCCTTCCGGTACATTATCCCTGGAGACATCGCCCTTAAGCGGTGCTTTCACCTCATCGGTGATATTGATATCCCCCGATGCCTTAAGCGTTAATTGGCTGGCGGCTGGGTTAGCAAAGACCTTATCCATATTCGACTGCACAAGGTTAGCCGCCTGTTTGAAATTGTGACTTTCAACGTCAACCAAAACTTTCCCAACTTTCTTCGCGGTCACTTCTAGCGTCACGACATCATCACGGTAATCAACCACACGTCCCGTGATATTTGAACCGAGTCTGAAGGTTTGACCCTGTTCTTTCAGCGCCCGCAATACGTACGATGGTTCACCTTCGCGTGCCTGTTTCCAGAGGCCGTCATACTGGGTAATGGTGCCATCTTCAAACGTATTGTAGTTAACGTAGAAACTTTGACCTTTCTCTTGGCTGGCTTCGTATTCATAACCAAATTTGGATTTATAGCCGGTTATTATTCCCTTATGGAAGGCATCCATAAAACCTTTAAAATCTTGATAGTTATCAAATGACTTGATACCAAAATTAGGATCATAGAATGACCAAACGGTTTGGTTTTCTCCTTTATGTACCGTCACTGCCATTGCATGGTCTTCAGACATAAAGGACATATACGTCGTTTTATCTACCTGACGTAGCTGTTCCATCACAGACTCATAACCAGCGACATCATTACTCAACGAACGGTCGATTCTGCTGCCCGTCAGTCCATTGGCTTTTAGTTTGCCACCATAGGCTTGATTGGCTTTCTCACGATCAACCAAATTGGACATATTTTGCGTTTGGCTATACTGCATTGAGAGCAGATCTTGAATAGCCGGGCCGATATGTTGACGGCGATACTGATTCAGCAAAGCGGTTTCAACCGAGTTGATGTCACTCTTTTTATTCACCGTATTGTCATTGTAGGCTTTGACCGCATCCGTCAGCCACGACAAATACGCCTTACCGCCTCCCACGCCATGTATCCGTTCTTCCATCAGGTAACGGCCAGACAAGGCGAAACAGATGCCTTCCAGAAATTCTTTTGACTCAACGTGATTGCCCTTCGTCAGGAGTACGTTGCCAATTTCCGGCACCAGTTTTTCAAGATTATTGAGCAGGGATTCTCCCTGCGTGAAGTGGAAGGAATACTGATCCAGCTCTTTCCCACCTGACTTCGCATCAAAGAGCGTATAAAGGGCTTTTTCCACCAACCCTGTTTTTACGCGGCCATTTTCAGGCTGAGGATCAGAAACAGGGTCAGAAACAGAAAGTGTTGAGACAATCTTATCCGCATATTGGCTCATCAAACGGCTGCTGTCTTCATGACCATAGAAGGTCTGTTCACCCGCGACCTGATAACCTGCTTCGGCAAGCTTGGCACGCAGTTTTTCCCCTGCTTCGCCCAATCCTTCATTGTCGGTTAACAACATGATTGGCGTCTGCTTCGAGATACCTTGCAGGTTTTTCTCCACAGAGAAACGACCATTGACCGATTTCGCCAACGCGCCGGTCAGCCCTGCCGGATTCGGCACTTCATGGGCAGTAATGGCTTTGGTCATGCTTGGCATTGGCCGGTCGAGCAACAAACCGGAAACCGCCCGTCCGTTGTGTTCGGCATAACGAGCCAGATCTGCTGCAATTGGCCCACCCATGGAATAACCATGAATGATGATATTTTCCGGCTTGATACCACGATCATTCACCAGGTAATGGAACATCGTGCGGGCATCCTGATACAGCCCTTTCTCGCTTGGATGGCCGTCGCTGGCACCATAGCCGCGCAGGTTCACCGCCAGCATATCAATACCTTGCTTTTGGTAGTGGCTTTGGATAAAACTCGCTTGCTCTTCCGCAGAGGAACCGGAACCGTGAATGAAAAGCACCACCTTTTTCGCCGGGTTATCTTTACCCTGATGCAGTTCACCTTGATCTTTCTGATCGCCGTGATGGTAATAACCGGTCAGACGTCCCGCGTCACCCTGTAGTGTGATCTTGTTCGCTGTCCCTTTGGTGACTGCCTCATCCAGGATTATCTGAGTACCATACCCGACGTTACGGCGATCTTCTCTGGCACCATAAAGCTCACCGTTAAGGAAGCGGGCGATAGGATTGAGTGGCTCTTTGTCACGCGGTGGTGTGCCGTCGTTGTCAATCGCCACTTTTTCCAGCGCCTTGTCTTTTTTATCCGACTGACCCAGTGCTTCCAGCGCTTCATCGGCAACCTGATTCGGCTTATGCAGGTAAGTTTCAATCTGCGCTTCCTGCAACGTCTGCGCATAATTAAATAGTTCGGTGGGTGTCCAGAAACCCCATTTTGGCCGCCATGTATGGCCGATGATTTTATCAGCGCCACCTGCCTTAAGGACTCTGGCAACAATACTTGAGCAGTTATCTGTCAGCAGTTGATAGCGGGCATCAGGGGATTGGATGATTTTATGCCATTCCGCCTGCATTGCTGCCGCATCCAATCCCGCCAGATTGATACGGAAGACCCGTCCCTGATCGGCTTCACTGGATTTGAAATCCTGAGTGTCACTCAGTTCACGTTCTGCGAACTGGCGAATAACATGAGTAATGCGTTTTTCTATCACGTCAGGAGAGTATTGTTGTTTAGCCGCGGTACTCAGTGTTTCAGCAAGCTCTTTGCCCAGTTCAAATACGTCAACACCGCCGTCTGCCATCCGTTGCACAAACGGTCGGGAAATGTGATCCGGTATACCCGCAGATTGCAGAAACTTAGGATTCTCAAGCATTGTTATGGCAAGGTTTTCACTGAAATCCGCAAATTTTGCATCAACCCCTTTAGCAATTTGAAGTTTTTCAATAAATTTCGCCAGCTTGTAGTCGCCATACTGCATGCCAAATTTATCATTTTCCTCAGAAGCTACATCCAACTTCAGTGAGGTATTTTGGCTGGCAGGCTGACTGAGATCGCGCCAGCGTATCTTTAAATCGGGATATTGCTCAGAAGAGACATTGAAAATGTGGCTAATATCGGACGATTTGCTCCCTGCCGGCCACCAACTGACGTAGTTTTTCTTGTTGAATTTACCCGCATCTTCCGCATTAATCTGGGTACGGCCTTGCCCAATTTGCAGGGCAGCATGTCCCAGGCGGCTATGATCACTTGGTTTCCAGACAAACAGCGTGGCGCTGACCGGAGACAATTGTTGTTCAATGGCCTGATGTACCTTTCTCAAGCCAGAGACATCAATACCTTTGCCATCTTTTGCCAGTTCATGGGCTTGCACGTTGGCAAAAACGGCATCGGCAATTGGCTGACCATATTCTCTGCTCACCGTCGCTTTGATCTGCTCAACCGCGTTTTGTGCACTTTGCGCTTTCATGGCAATCTGAATATTGGATTTGCCACGGGTCACAAAGTCCCCCTGCTCATCAAGATAAAGATGTTTGGAATCTTTGAGATTAGCATTGCCCAGTTTGTTGTAGAGATCGCTGAAACTGCCTTTGCCTGTACTTTCCAGCGTGGGTTCTGCCAGAATCAGCGATTCTTCCATGCGCACATTAAGCTGCGACAGCAAGTTGTTCAGTGCCGGTGTACGCGCTGAATCTGGATGTCCCAACAGATAGCCTCCAACCTGCTCACGCAAGTAGGTCAGTTTTTCCACGGCCTCCAGCTCATAATCCTGGTAGTTTTGCAGGGTATTTTCATAGTCTTTGAATGCATCCAGTACATTCTGATAACTGTCACCCAGAATTTTGCCCTTCACATAAGCCGCTTCCTGCAACTCATTCGCAGACATCAGGTCAATTTTCGGTAGATAGTTCCAACGACCCTCCACTTTCTCGGCAAGAATGCGGGTACGTCCCTGCTCGTGGGAAATCATGCGACCTTCCGCCAGATATAATTCGTCAGGCAGTTGATCATAATGGTTATAATTAGCCAGAATAAAACGTTCAACCGCTTTGATCTGAGTTGGATCTTCCGGATCTTCTACCATGATGGTCTTGAATTCATCACGCTGATCACCCGGCCACGGATGGACTTCAAACCCGTCATCGTCGTCAGATTCACGCACCAGCAAATTGCGTTCTGTACGCAATCCATAGAATGGCAGTGCTTGATTCAACAGGTTATCGATAGCACTCGTTTTGATATCCAGATCAACCAGGGTATCTGAGGAATTCACCCTTCCCTGTCTGACGTCATCCGGAATGTCTGCATCCACGTGCTCAAATCCCTGCACAGGCATATATTTTTCGGTCGCCAGATCGTTGTCACTATTCAGCCAACGGTAAGCATCCGCCACCTTCTGCGTTCTGATTGCGGCAGTGAATTCGCTTTCCAGACGCTTCACTGCGTCTTGCTGAATATGTTCTTCGCCCAGTGCTTGCAGTCCACTGAGATCGAGTCCTGAGATTTCCGGCGTGTTTCTGACCCATTCCGTCACGATATCCGCAGACGGATTAGCCGGTTGCGTCACCGACATTTCGCTATGCCCAGATGTCAGTGTGGATTTTTTACCCCGTATTCCCGCATTGATCTGCAAACGATTTAAGGCGCCTTTGGCATTGCCAAGTTCGTTCAGATCATCAACCAAATATTGTAATTCTTCGCTGAACCCGCCATCAGCCTGAACGGTCGATTCAGGATTGATGCTACTCCTGGAATGTTCTGCTTTTTCAATGTCTTCAGAGTAGTGGGATTGATAAGCGTCACCGGACAGACCGCTGCCCGTTGCGCCTGTGCGCTGCGGCTTATCGCTGCCATCAAGTCTGGCACCCTTGGCGTCATGTTGTACTTGCGCGGTTTTGCTGTCTGCCGCTGAGATTTCATGCCGGCCACGCTGTTCTGCCTTCTGCGCGGCGGATTCGCCATCACGTCCCGCCTGATTAGCCCGTTGTTCATCGCTGAGGGCTTCTTTTCTCCGGTTTTCGGCCTGAAGACGCGCATCGTCAATATCCTGCTCGGCATGTTGACGGTTTTGTTCAGCGGTGAGTGTGCCGGCTTCTGATTTGGCAACCGCATCTTTGATATCACCCAAACGTCCTGCGGCCGCTTTTTGTGCGTTATCTAACTGGTTCCGTGCGGTTTCGTTTGCTTTGTCCAATCCGGTCTGAATACTTCCTGACAATTCACGGGCAAACTGATCACGCCACTGTTGACCGGACTTCCCATGATAGGTGGCATGGCTGTCCAGTGCTTTCAGGCTGTTGGCTTTTGCCAGCAGTTCATCGGTCACTGCCTGAGCTTCACCTTGGATAGCATCGCGCTGGCTCTGTCCATTCGCGTTCAACGCCGCCAGATCGGTGGATTCCAGTTGTGCCTGAGTGCCCGAAATGGCATCCAGTTGTTTATCACGTTCCTGTGCCAGGCGTTGGCGATCGGCTTCTGCCTGCGCTTTATCCTGCAAGGCGTTCTGCGCGGCTTGATCTTGCTGCACATGTTCAACAATGCCACTGTTCGCTAACTCAGATTTTGCAACCACGTTATCCAGAATATAACCAAGGCCGTCACTCTTACCTGTGCCTTTAAATTCCAGCCGGTTGCTGCCCGCCTGTGCCGTCAGCGTCAATGTCTGGTTTTTCCATTCGGCTTTACCCGCAGAAACTGAGAACACGACCTGATTGTTCCACAACACTTCCATACCATTATCAGCGGAGCTATTGGGACGTCTGGCAAAGTCAAAGCTAAGATTGATGGATTCGCCCGCAGTGAGATCACGGATCTCCTGATAAATACGGGTATTGCCCTGAACATCAAGTTCACTGACATACTTACCGTGACCGCTATCACTAAGGCCATAAGCCTGAGCAGAGAACTCGGCTTCAATACCGTTTGTAGACTGCCATCCCTGGCTTCCCTGTTCAAAATCACCATTGATGACCAGATTACGCGCCTGATTAGGGTTTAACCGCTCCTCATCGCCAAGTTTATTTTGGATACTGTCAATATCTGGCGCATCAACGCCCGTCACAGCACCTTTCAGGCTGCTTTGCAAATCAGAGGTCACTTCACCGATTTCGGTCAGTTTAAAGCCATTGAGGGAAGAGACTTCCGGCAAGTCGATGGCACCGCGTCCCTTATGGGTTCCTGATGTATTGGCTTCATCGCCATTCACCAGATAATTGATCCCCTGACTGCCAGCCACGCCCAGCAAGGTTTGCTTGATATTGCTGAACAACGTCCCCAGCTTATCGCTCTGAGTATTGCTTTTTGCCACGGCAAGGCTATAGAAATCACCGTTCCCGACCTGAATGGCCACGTTGTTGCGGGCATAAGAGGCGTGGATGTTTAAACCATCACCCACATGGATATTGGCGTTGCCTTCACCTTTCATGACAGAAACATTCAGGCCGTCACCGACTTTGGTATTGACGTTGAATTTACCCCAAGCCACATTGACCGAAACGCCATCGCCCACTTTGGTGTTGATATTCAGGTCGCCATGCGCCGCTGTCACGCTCAGGCCGTCGCCGACGGTTGTCGTGATGTTGCCCTTGCCTTTGGCGGCGGTGACTTGTATGCCGTCACCCACTTTGGTGACCACATTGCCCTGACTCCACAGCGCATTAAAGCTGTCACCATCGCCGATTTGGGTCACGATATTGGCATCACCCTTGGCAAGCACGACATTACGGCCATCGCCCACTTTGGTCATGACGTTAGCCTTGCCCCAGGCACCGGTGTAGTCATCGCCATCGCCCACATGCGTCACGATGTTGGCTTGCCCCTGAATGACCGTCACTTCCTGACCATCACCCACTTTGGTCATGATATTCACATCACCTTTGGCAAAGTTATAACGATCACCATTACCTACATGCGTCATGATGTTAGCCTTGCCCCAGGCGGCATTAATGCCTGATCCATCACCGACTTTGGTAATGATGTTCGCCTCACCTTTAGCAAACCCGACCGTCGTACCGTCACCCACATGGGTCATGAGATTGCCGATGTTGGAGATCAATAGGCCGACAGCGGTTCCATCACCCACTTTGGTCAGAATATTACCCCGGCCGGCTAACAAGGCAGCCGTTGTGCCATCACCGACATGGGTGACAACGTTGGCCTCGGAAGCCGCCACGACGCCCATCAAATCATCACCGACTTTCGTCACAATATTAGCTTTGCCTAATGCCAGTACACCGGTCAAACCGTTACCGACATGTGTCATGACATTGGCTTTGCCAAACATGGCAGCCAGTGTTGTGCCATTCCCCACTTTGGTCATGATATTGGCCGTACCCGCAAACAGGCCGATGCTGGTACTGGCTTTATTGTCACGGATAACGTGAGTATAAATATTGGCTTTACCCACCATCAGTGCCGCTGTCAAACCGGTGCCCACTTTGGTCAGGACGTTCGCCCCACCAATCATGGCAGCAAAGGCGGAGCCATGACCAATTTGGGTAAAGATATTGCCTTTACCAATCATGGCGGAAAGTGCATCACCGTCACCCACTTTAGTGGCAATATTGCCTTTGGCGATCATCAGGGCAACACTCATGCCGTCGCCAACCTGCGTGAACACGTTACCAAACGCCAACATCAGCGCCAGCGCATCACCGTCACCGACTTTGGTGAAGATATTGCCTGCGCCTCCCATCAACGCCCAGTCATTGCCATTACCCACATGAGTGAAAATATTGCCTGCGCCGATCATGGCCGCAATCGCTGTGCCATCCTTCACTTTGGTAAAGATGTTCCCAGCGCCCGCCATGACACCCAGCGTTTGGCCGTTACCGACATGGGTCAGAATATTTCCCAGGCCAAACAGGATGCCTGTGGTATCACCGTCACCGACTTTGGTCAGGATATTGGCGCCTCCCAGCATAATGCCGGTGGTTTTGCCATCACCATCATGCGTCAGAACATTCGCGCCCCCAGCCATGACAGACAGCACATCACCCTTGCCTTTTTTCGTCAGCACATTGGCACCGCCCAGTGCAATGGCTTTCGTATCGGAAGTCGCATGATCATTGCTGATATGGGTAATCACATTGGCGCCGCCCAACATCGCGGATTCGAGATCGCCTTCACCCATTTTGGTCAGGACGTTTGTGCCACCCACAAGCATTGAGGAAACGTTGCCATTCCCCTTTTGGGTCAGAATATTAGCCCCACCAACACCAAACCAGAAGGCGTCACCATCACCAATTTGGGTATGGGTATTGAAACCACCGCCCATTGCGATACGACTGTTGCCATTGCCTTTGTGGATGGAGATATTGCCCACCGCCAGCAGATGAGCAAGGTAGCGGCCATCGCCCACGCGCACCAGTACGTTGGCTGCACCACCTGCGTTGACGTTCATATCACCTTGCTGCGCCTGATGAAGAATGACGTTGGCAATACCCGCGCCATTAAAGTAGACATTACCGCGTGTGACGTTGGATTTAATGACATTGGCGCCACCTGCGCCGGTGTAATGAATATCTCCCGAACTTTCACCGCTGTCAGTGGCCGATTTGAATAGCTCAAGATCGCTGTATTCATGCATATCCGCCACACGGGCGGAAATTGTGCGTTCGGTATTCACACGGTAATGCAGGTCACTCAACGAATAGCTGCCGGTTCCCATCGGGTTATAACCGTTGTCAGCAGAGAAAATTTCGTTGGCGAAATCCAGCGGTGTCTCACTGAACTTGTAGCAAGGACGTGCGAAATATTGCAACACGCCAGTTTTGGGATCGTTTTTCAGTTCAACCACCACCACCTTCTTGTATCTGCCAAATGCCTTGGCATAAACATAGGTGTTTGGCATGCGGTTGGATTTCACCGCTGTCACATCGATCTTCGTTCCATCTCCGTCAATGGCATAACCGCCCATCCTGGCATCAGACAGCGTGATATCGGCGGCATTAATCAGGACACCACCGCCATAGTTCACCCACTGGTTTTCCGTCAGTTTTTGCTCAACGGCATCAATGGATACGGCTTTCCGTTGTTCAACTGTCAGGTTTGACAACGTATAGGCGCCATCCGTGTCAACAGACTGAAAGCCCCCCTCAGAAGAGATATCCTGTTTATCCAGCCCCTTGAGATGCTTCCCTTCTTTAAACCAAGCCGTCGAGAAGTATCTTAACTTGCCGGTTTCAGGATCATTGGAGAGTTTAACTTTGTTGATTTTCGTATAAGTTCCATCCTCAAAGGCAAACAGGTAAGTATTCGGCTCCCGCGCCGATTTAAATCCCGTTACCTGATGAGAGGCACCAATCCATTCACCACTCATGGTGGCATTGGTCAGCACCACCTCTTCAGCTTTGGCATATTCTAGCCCTTCACTGCCAAAATCATTGCCTGCGCCCTTGCGGGTTATCTCGTTGTAACCGCCTGCCCCCGAGAAATAGAGATTACCGTGTGCGACATCGGAATAGAGGCTATTGTATCCGCCAACACCATCAAACCGGATATCCCCTTTGGTTTCGGAGTAGCTGTCATCTGCCTGACGGGTACGTTCAACACGGTTATAAGCCCCCGCGCCCCCGAGGGTAATGTCTCCAGCCTTACCCTTACGAACAATATGGTTATAGGCGCCAGCGCCGGTAAAATGAATATTTCCCGTCTCGACTCTGGAACTGATGACGTTTGCTGCACCAACTCCGTCAAAGGTCACATCTCCCTGAGAGCCCTGATATTTGTTAAACCAGGTACGGTCGATCTTATTGCCAGCCCCTGCGCCGGCAAAAGAGAGATTGCCCTGATGAGTTTCATGCCAGATTTCGTTGTAGGCGCCAGCTCCTTTGAAGCTCATATCGCCCTGCAACCCTTTACGAGTGATGCTATTGTATCCAGACGCTCCCGCATAATTAATACCGCCACGATCTCCGGTGTGATTGATGCTCAATCCCCCCGCCGCGCCGCTATAATTTATCGTGCCACTTTGTGTTTTATTAATTGAAGTATAACCCGACCCTCCTTTGACGGTCAGGGAACCACTGGTATCGTGGATATCCAGATATCCGGCGCCCCCGACAATCGTATCGTGTCCCCATGCCGTATTGACTCTTGCCGCCAGGGAGCCAATAACAATATGGTCATTCCCGCCATAAGCATTAATGACTCCGCCAAGACCGATGGCATTAATATTATTTCCACCGTCATCATCTTCATATACACCGGTAAAGGCATACGCTATGCTGCGGCCGACTGATTTTCCCATAAATAATCCTGATATTGGGCAGAAAAATTAAACAATAAACCACTGCACCCGACGGATACAGTGGTCATTTTGAACATCCAGAGTTCCCCTGACGGTGCAGGCTTTTTGCCCTTTCCATGCCGCAAAGACCCGCCGGCGAAGATCGCAGGCAATGGCACGCGCATGACCGAAAGGCGCAATCATCTCTGGAAAAAAGATATGCTGACCGGAACGCCAATCTTCTCGCGAAATTTCCCGTTCGCCGGCCAGGATTGCATCCCGACTGCTGTCAGACAAAAAAGCCCAATTACAAAAAGCAACTGGGCGTTGATGTTCATCTTCGTAGTAGCAAAACTGATTAAGCTGGAATGATGGCAAGATACGTTGTTGCCATTCAGCAACTAAATAACGTCGGTGCAAGGGGGAGTGCTGACAAAGCAGCATCACTCCGCCCATCATTGCCTGTATCTCATTCGCACTCAGTGTTGCCGGTTGATGTGTGATCATCATAGGTTAGCAACTACCTGATAACGTTTTGCGGATATTATTTTGCTGTTTCAGCGTTGCGCGGTGAACGTTTTTTCGGTTCAGCGGTTTCTGCCACAGCCGCTTGTGCTGCAACCGGTTTTTCGCCTTCATTGTGCGTTGCCGGATGCGTTTCAGGCACAGGTAAAAAACCCGCGTCAATCAGTTTGCTGATTTCGGCTTCCATTCTGGGATCTTCAAGCATACTTTTGACCATGGAAACCATATACATAAAACCAGAAGCTGGCATATGAATAACTTGTTTTAACTGTAATTCCTGATCATTCTCTGCCAGCATACCACTCGCCATACGATTAGGCTCTTGCCCGACAAAATACAGAGAAAATACGCCTTTGTTATAATTAACACTTGAGACGGTTTGAACAAATTTTTCAGACATAGCATTATCCATTAAATAAATATTAATTTAATGTTAAGATTGCATTAAATTAAAATGATTAAATTATAAATGACCCCATATATCCTATAGTTTCATTTATGATTAAACCTGATTACTACGGTTATCTGATGAAGCTAAAGTAATTGCATTTTCCTTTATCTTTCAGTAATTATTCTTTTTCAGATCCTATTCACCTTCAAAAATTATCCCAAATACAAGATGGCAAGCAGAGTGCAAACCGATTAAGTATGGAGCAAACAATGAGATGATTTCCCTACTACATTTATCGACTAATTTAGATAAAAATATATCCATTTACGGGCTAAAATCAACATATAAATAGTAAAATGTCCATTTAGTCTCTATATTTTGTCCCAATTACCCACACGCATCGGCGCTTTGATCACAGATAATATCTTTTAATAAATTTGTTAAAATTATTTAAAAAAATAAATGACTCACTATTTCCCCAGGTTCTCTCTTTAATCAAGAGCGTGATTTTTTATTTAAAAAGATTTGATTTAATGAATGAAATAGAAAAAACAATAATATCATTAATTAATTTAATAATAATGATATCTAATAAGAACCATACGACCACCTCAAATAAAAACTTAAATAATGATGATGATTATATTTCCACTCTAAACAGGCTACAAAAAGAATGCAATATTAAAATTAAAAATAAATACTCTATAAATAAGAAGTTAGGTGACATATCCCTGCCTGCCATTTTGTTCGGCAACGATGGACAACCTTTCATTCTGGCTAAACATGATGAGCAACGGGTATTAATCCAAAAACCCAACCAAGGAACGCCAGAAGTATTAGATAAAGAGGAATTTATCAATCTGTGGAGCGGTAAATGGATAGAAATAAAACAAAAAAGCAACCAATTTAATATTCGCTGGTTTATCCCTGAATTTGTCAGGCAAAAGAAGAACCTGACGGAGATACTCCTGTTCTCCTTCGTTCTGCAAATTCTGGCGCTTATCTCTCCGCTGGTCGTACAGGTTGTCATGGATAAGGTTCTCGTGCATCAGGCGTTTTCCACATTGGATGTCCTGATTTTCGGGCTGGTGGCTGCCGGATTGATTGAAATCATTCTGCGAGGCTTACGTGAATATCAGTATGCTCACACCGCCAACCGGATTGACATCAAACTGGGGTTAAAGCTGGTTAATCACCTGTTTGGCCTGCCATTGCTCTTTTTTAAATCCCGTCAAGTGGGAGCGATTGTGACACGGGTACGGGAACTGGAAACAATTCGGGAGTTTTTAACCGGTTCCATGTTTACCCTGTGTATCGACGTGCTGTTCATGTTTGTCTTTATTTATGTCATGAGCTTACTGTCCGGTCTGCTGACGCTGATCTTCCTGCTGACCTTGCCCTGCTATGCCCTGCTTGCCTGGTGGGTGACGCCGAAAATTGAAAAAGCAGTGGAAAAACAGTTCACACATGCAGCCATGAATACCTCTTTCCTGACCGAAACCGTGGCCGGTGCCGAGACACTGAAAAGCCTTGCGGCTGAACCCCGCTTTATCCGCCGTTGGGATAGCCAGACTGAACAGATGGTCAGCACCAGTTATGATGTGCAGCAATGGGATAACCGTTCCGGTCATCTGGTGACGGTGTTACAAAAAGTCACCAGTGCGGTCATTATTTGGTTAGGGGCTTCACAAGTGCTTTCCCTGCATATGACCATTGGTCAGTTAATTGCTTTCAATATGATGGTCAGTCACACTCAGCAACCCCTGTCTAAGTTGGTGCAACTCTGGGGGCAATTTATCCGCTCACGCATTGCCATTGATAAGCTGGGCGATATGTTGAATCTGCCGACAGAACAACAATCAGGTAACCAACAAGTGGCGTTGCAAGGGGCAATCTCATTTGCTGATATCGTCTTTCGTTATCAGCCTGATCTTCCACCTACCATCAATCATTTCACGCTGGATATTCGGGCGGGAGAAACCGTGGGCGTTGTCGGCACCTCGGGGTCTGGAAAAAGCACCCTTGCACGTTTGCTGTTACGGCTTTACACCCCAGAAAGTGGGGCTATTACGCTCGATGGCATTCCTTTGCAAAATCTCAATATTGCATCCATCAGGCAGCAGATCGGTATCGTTTTGCAAGAAAACTTTCTGTTTCATAAAACCGTGTATGAGAATTTGTCTCAATCATGCCCTGATGCCCCATTATCCGCAGTCATAGTGGCGGCAAAACTGGCAGGGGCACACGATTTTATTCTCAGGTTGCCGCTGGGGTATGACACGGTGATCGCGGAAGGGGGGCAATCGCTCTCAGGCGGTCAACGACAGCGTCTGGCCATTGCCAGAACCCTGCTGTCAGATCCTAAGATCTTGATCTTGGATGAAGCCACCAGCGCACTGGATGATGAATCACAAGCCATCATTCAAGCCAATATGGCGGCTATTGCCCAAGGCCGAACGGTTATCACCATTGCCCACCGGCTTTCCACGGTGCGCAAATGTGACCGGATCATTGTATTAAACCAAGGCCAAATCATCGAACAAGGTCGCCATGAACAGCTTCTGCAACAAGGCCAACACTACCGAAAACTTTGGCAGTTACAACAAGAACTCAAACAGGAGGAGCCTGCCCATGTTTAAGGCTATCTTGCGCAGAGGGATCACGCGGTTACGAATGACTCGCCCCCATTATGATTTTTTACCGACACATCTGGCCTTGTCGCAACAGCCACCGTCCCCGTTCGCCCGTTATACGGCAATCACGCTGAGTATCAGCGTTCTGGTTGCCCTGCTATGGGCGTGTCTGGGGAAACTGGATGTACAGGCAACCGCCACCGGACGCTTGATAGCTTCTGGCCGTTCCCAAATCATTCAGGCTTACGAACAGAGCCGCCTGATGGCGATTCATGTCACCAACGGTCAGCACGTCGAGAAAGATACCCCCTTGCTTACGCTTAATACGCTCGGCGTCAATCAGGATATTGCGCGTTTGTTCGAACAACGCGACTATACGATAGAAGAGGAAATCCGTTATCACGCTCTGCTTGAGAAGCATGATCCCAAGTCCCTGCCACTTTTCCAGCAGCAACCCGCAAACCGGCAAGAAAAAATTCTGACGCATTACTATCACGAAAAGCAGGAATTTGACTCAATCATTCACAATATCCATGCGGAAATGGCGGTGAATCTGGCTTCACAAACATCACGCAATAGCGATATACGCTCATTGACCCATCTGCGTGACAATATCAACCAGCGTTTGCTGGCGCGAAAGACCTTGAGCCAAAAGCAGGTTATCAGCAAGGTAGAATATCTGGAACAAGAAAAAGAATTTCTGGAAACGGAAAGGCTGATCGCTCAACAAAAATCAGAACTGGGTATTTTGGTGACGCAATACAAAAGTCTGGAAGAACGTTTCAAGGGCGTCAAAATACAAAAAGAGCGGGAATGGTTTGAGAAAAGAAAACAAGCAGAAATGCAATTGGCTGTCATAAAACAAGAAATCTCCAAAATGCAAGAGCGGGAAGCGCTTGAGGTGGTACGCTCACCGGTGAGCGGCACGGTTCAGCAGTTGAGTGTCCACACCCTTGGCGCCGTTTTGCAACCGGCACAGAATTTAATGGTGATTGTGCCTGATGAGCATGTCCAACTCGCTGAAATCCAAATCCTCAACAAAGATGTCGGTTTTGTCTATCCCGGTCAGCTCGTCACAGTTAAAGTCGATGCTTTCCCTTATACCCGTTATGGCACTCTTGAAGGGGAATTGCTCAGCGTCTCCAGAGATTCCACCCATGATGAACGGCTGGGTCTGGTGTTCCCCGCACAAATCAGCCTCAAACAGAACAATATCATGGTGGATGGCAAACCGGTTGAAATCACGGCGGGGATGTCCATTGTGGCGGAAATCAAAACCGATCAGCGAAGGGTGATTGATTATCTGCTCAGCCCAATTCAGGAATATCAATCTGAAGCGTTGAGGGAAAAATAATCATGGCTGAGATGTTCTCTTTCACCCACAGCGAAAATTTCACGCCTGATACTTCTGGTACTAACAACCGTGCATTAGATTGCATTGCCTATTTGGGCACACAGTTCCACAAAGTCGCGTCTGTCGAACAACTGCATCATGTTCTGGGCGTGGATTCCCTTGCGCTGATCGATACACAGCTACGTGAAGCGGCGGATGCCATTGGGTTGCACAGTAAATTTGAACAGCTGACAGCCGATACCGCCGCCACTTTACCGTTACCGGCATTGATTGAATTGGAGCAGCGCTGGTGGATACTGTCAGAAATCCGTCCTGACCGATTGACGGTGTTCGATCCCAGCAGCGGAAAATATGAAGCACATGCCTTGGCTCATTCAAGGCACGCTGAAAAAATGCATCACAACGGATACCAATATAAGATACTGCTGGTGGCGGATAAATCCCTGACTAAACAGCAGGTTAAATTTGGCCTAAGCTGGTTTTACCCCTCCATTTTCAGGCAAAAAAATCAGTTACGGGATATTTTTCTGTTTGCCATCGTGTTGCAACTTTTTGCCCTGGCTTCCCCGCTATTGTTTGAAAATATCATCGATAAGGTGTTGGTTGGACGCAGTATTTCCAGCCTGCATGTGCTGGGCATGGCGATGCTGGCGCTGGCATTGGCTGAACCGCTGTATGGCTTTTTGCGCAATACGGTGTTTGGGCATATGGCCAGCCAAATTAATGCTGAACTCTCCGGCAGGCTGTATCGCCATCTGGTAGGATTACCCCTGCCCTATTTTAAGCAACGGCAAACCGGGCAAATTATCGCCAGAGTTCGGGAAATGGCGCAGATCCGCCAATTTCTGACCGGATCAACCCTGATGCTGTTGCTTGACCTGATTTTCATCGTGCTGTTTCTGGGCGTGATGTTTCATTACTCCTCCCTATTAACCTGGATCGTCATCAGTTCACTGGCTCTCTACTTTTTGTTATGGATAGCTGTCGGGCCAATTATTCGGCGCAAGGTAGAAAAAGAGTACGAAGCGGATGCCAATGCCACCAGCTTTCTGACAGAAGCGGTCACAGGGATTGAAACCATCAAAACCACCGCTACCGAAAAACGCTTCTTGCACCAATGGCAAAAGGTATTGAGCCAGCAGTTAATCCGACGTTTTACCTCCCAAAAAAGCGGGCTGGCAGCAGGACAAGGAATTGAACTTATCCAAAAAGTGGTTGCTGCCCTGCTGCTGTGGTGGGGAGTCCGAGGGGTACTTGATGGCGAGTTATCTCCTGGTGAATTAATTGCTTTTAATATGCTGGCAGGGCATGTTACCCAACCCATTTTAAGGCTGGCACAAGTCTGGCAAGACTTTCAGCATACTCTGATCGCCTTGCGGCGGGTGGGGGATATTCTTGATGAGCCAATGGAAAACAGTAAACAGGGGTTAGCATCAGCTCCCGAACTGGCAGGCCAGATTGAGTTCAGAAATATACGCTTCCGCTATCATGCAGATACTCCAGAAGTGCTGGCAAATCTGTCACTGGAAATTAAAGCTGGGGAGTTTATTGGTATTACAGGGCCGTCGGGTTCCGGTAAGAGTACCTTAACCCGATTGTTGCAGCGCCTCTATGTACCGCAACACGGTCAGGTTTTGGTGGATGGCATGGATTTAGCGATTGCCGACCCCGTCTCACTGCGCCGTAATATGAGCGTGGTCTTGCAGGAGAGCATTCTGTTTTCCGGCAGCATCGCAGACAATATCCGCCTGTGCAAACCCAATGCCAGCGATGAAGAGGTCTATCGGGCTGCGACCTTAGCGGGCGCGGCTGATTTCATTAATGCCTTTCCCCATCAATTTGCGCATCCGGTTGGCGAAAAAGGAGGCAATCTTTCCGGTGGGCAGCGCCAACGTATCGCATTGGCAAGGGCATTACTGAGTGATCCCAAGATCTTGATCCTTGATGAAGCAACTTCCGCGCTGGATTATGAATCTGAAGCTGCCATCATGAGCAATATGGATGAAATCTGCCGGAACCGAACAGTGATAAGCATTGCTCACCGGCTCAATACCCTCCGCCATACGGATAAAATTTTTGTTTTAGATCAGGGGAAAATTGCTGAATCAGGTTCACATGATGCGCTGGTGCAACAAGAGGGTTTATATGCACAACTTTGGTATCAACAAACCCAGTGATTGCGACGAAAAAGAAATTCATGGAAGACACGAGACTTGTTTCGCCTTAGAATCAATTTCATTGTGACATTAACATAACGTGACAAAATGTTCTTAAGGAAGAGAATATCACTATGAAACAACTCTCTATTACAGCACTGGTTTTTTCTCACACCTCTGTCACATCGGTTGCTATGCCGATTGAAATTCTCACCCTTGCCGCCAACACCATTGGCGGCACAATGCCTCACGTCAACATTATCTCTGCGAGCCATCAGGGAATAACCCGTCAAAAAATCAATCATACCGATGATCTGCTTATGGACTCCGTTCCCTCCGCCCACGCCTCACTCCTCGCTGATCTCGGCGATGAACAGCAGCCCGATCTTATTCTGATAGGTTCACTGGGTTTCCCTGAGTGGGAACCGCGGCATTGCTCACAGGAAGTCATTGAGTGGCTTAAGGCAATGGATGAACTGCGTATTCCCATTGTTTCAATATGCTCAGGCACATTTATGCTTGCCAAAGCAGGATTATTAGATACCGGAGCCACAATCCACCCTCATTTTTCCCCTGAATTCAAAAAATTATTTCCCCATATTCCCCTTTACACCGACAAAAAAATCATCAGTGATAACCACCGTTTCTGTATCTCCAGTGCCTATGGATGTGGAAGCTATATGTTGAATATCGTTGAGTTGATATACGGACAATATGCCAGAGAGCAATGTGCAAAATTCTTGTTAGACGAAAATGACCACCCCGGCTCCTATGATCCCGCCAGTTTTGCCCCTTATCGCCAACATACCGATCCACTGATCCACAAACTGCAAGATTGGATGCATGCTTTCCCTTCTGAAATTTTATCTGTCGCCAATTTAGCAGATAAAATTCACCTGTGTGAACGCCAAATGAAACGGCGTTTTAAGCTCGCCACCGGAAAAACACCGATCCAATATATCCAACAGATCCGCCTGTCACAGGCAAAGTATTGGCTGGAAAAATCCCTGAAAACCATTGAAGAAATCAGTCATGAAGTGGGTTATGAGGATACCCGTTATTTCAGGGAGTTATTCAAACGTTGCAACGGGTTGACGCCAAAAGAGTACCGGCAGAAATATCATTACTGTTGATTTTTTGCTCTACCGGGATCATAATTATGCGCAGAGTATTGCGCATAAGAGACATTATCATGAGAACTTCGACCACCTCCCGCCATAGCATTAAAAAAAGCACGAATGTCTACCTGACTGCTGCCTTGGTTGAAACAGCCCGCAGCATGAATATCAACCTGTCAGCAACACTGGATAAATTGTTGGCACAGGAAATAGAGGCCAGAAAAAACGAACAAATACAGGAAAAACAGGATATGCAAGCTATGAACGCATTTATAGAACGAGCAGGAATGCTCACGGATGATGATTTTTTTGGGAGCCTGTAATGTCACAATTTGACGTATACCGAAACCCATCGGTTAAATCAAACCCACTTTGGCCTTATTATCTGATCATTCAGCATGATTATTTCGAAGATTTATCAACCCGATTAGTTGTACCGCTAGTGTCTAAGAATGATCTGAACCTCAACCAAAAACGTATAACCCCTCTCGTCAGTGTTAACGGCGCAGATTATTATGTCTTTACCCCTGCGATGACATTTCTTGATGCCAAAAAAATCAACAAAATGGACTTTGTTTGTAATGTCACAGCATCCAGAAGTGAAATAATTTCCGCTTTTGATGCCCTATTGACAAATACGTGACCAACAATCTCTCCCATCAAGCAGTAGCGACACGCGCCCAGCTAAGGTATTATTGCCCGCTATATTGTTGGTACACGCCCATTATCAATTGAATTTATGGCAAAAGAACAAACTGATCGCACCACACTGGATTTGTTCGCAGATGAACGCAGGCCAGGGCGACCTAAAACAAACCCGC
Source organism: Xenorhabdus sp. PR6a (assembly GCF_028599065.1). Taxonomy (NCBI): domain Bacteria; kingdom Pseudomonadati; phylum Pseudomonadota; class Gammaproteobacteria; order Enterobacterales; family Morganellaceae; genus Xenorhabdus; species Xenorhabdus sp. PR6a. The sequence goes on from NZ_JAQRFJ010000002.1 coordinate 67,179, forward strand.
TGTCCAGGGATGAGCAGCTTAGGATCAATAAACGCAACCAGTTGCGGCGAGATAAAGTCAAGGGACTGCGTCGAGTGGAACTCAAACTCAATGAAGATGCCGTCGATGCATTGAATCATCTGGCAAAACAGCGCAACATCAGCCGCAGTGAATTGATTGAACAAATGTTGCTAGCCCAACTGGCAGAAACAAATCACCTTGCCGGTTAACGGCTTTTATTAAACAGCAATAAAGCGCTATCACCACACAAATCTGACAGATTTGTCATGGATGTTTGGTCAGAATAACGCTTTTCATGTTACCCAAACTGACATTTTTCTAGCTGATTTCAGCGTGATGTGTATAACTTTAATGCACAGATAAAACAAGAGGTTAACCCATTTTATGGCAATAATAGGTCTATTCTTCGGCAGCGATACCGGCAACACAGAGAACATCGCCAAAATGATCCAAGAAAAATTGGGCGGTGCTGAGGTTGCTGAAGTCCACGATATTGCCAAAAGCAGCAAAGAAGATATTGAAGCCTTCGATATCCTGCTGCTTGGCATCCCAACTTGGTATTACGGCGAAGCCCAATGTGATTGGGATGATTTCTTCCCAACACTGGAAGAGATCAATTTCGAAGGGAAACTGGTTGCTTTGTTCGGCTGTGGTGATCAGGAAGATTATGCAGAGTACTTCTGTGATGCCATGGGCACCATCCGCGATATTATTGAACCCCGTGGCGCAATTATCGTAGGCCACTGGCCAACCGAAGGGTATCACTTTGAAGCCTCTAAGGGCATGGCCGACGATAACCATTTTATTGGTTTGGCCATTGATGAAGATCGCCAACCCGAACTGACGGATGAGCGCGTTGAAGCCTGGGTACAACAGATCAAGGCTGAAATGAGCCTGTCAGAGATCCTGGGTGCATAATCCGGGAATAAGCACCCTTTCAGGCAGGATAATTCCTGCATAATGTGTCATGATATCGGACCAGGCATGGTTTTCATTTTAAATATCCATGCCTATAATCAGCAATGTGAAACAGAATCATGATTCCCTCACGATACCCCCAAGTATCATAAGTTCACTTAACCCAAGTTACAGGACTGAATCCGCATGACCGACAACAATAAAGCATTGAAAAATGCTGGACTTAAAGTAACACTTCCGCGCTTGAAAATTCTGGAAGTGCTACAGGACCCAGAATGCCATCATGTCAGTGCGGAGGATCTCTACAAAAAACTGATTGATATCGGTGAAGAGATTGGCCTCGCCACTGTCTATCGCGTGTTGAACCAGTTCGATGATGCCGGCATTGTTACACGCCACAATTTTGAAGGTGGTAAATCGGTTTTTGAACTCACTCAGCAACATCACCATGACCACCTGATTTGTCTCGACTGCGGTAAAGTCATTGAATTTAATGATGAGTTTATTGAAGAGCGCCAGAAAAACATCGCTGACCGTTATGGCATTAAGCTCTCAAACCACAGCCTCTATTTATATGGTCACTGTGCTACTGGTGATTGCCGCAAAGATAACGCGCTTCATGATGAAAAGGCAGGATAAGTAAACGCCAATGAAGTGATTAAAAAATTGGCTTCGGTTGGTTGTTCGTCTGAATAAGCTACTGCCGATTAGCACTCTCGCTAATCGGCAGTAGCTTATTCAATTTATTGCACTTATTTCTCAAAACGAATCATTAAAATTTCACTTCATCTATACGGCTAAAACGTTTTCCATCCGTACTGACAGAACGAATTTTTACATTGCCGCTGACATGCGGCCGCTGCCTGTCATTGTAATTCTGCCATGTTTTCCCCTTATCCAGTGAGTATTGGATAACCACCCCCGGTAATGCGATATTGGCTTCCAGTGTACCAGCAACAATTTTGCCGCCCGGCACAGGCAAACGATAGGCTATTTTAGCTTTATCCAGTTTAGCCAGCTCACGCTGCCCCATCAGGTTAGCAAAGCGTTCCCAGTCTTGTTGCAATAGCACAGTATCAACATAGTGTGTTATTCCACCCTTATATTCCCTGCCCTGCTGATAATTCTGCTCCCATTCTGCCTGATGCCATGCCCGTTCCGCCAGCGGCAGTAAGCGAGGATAGATCATATATTCCATTTGTTCATCGGTACGCACGGTTTCACTCCATGACTGTCCCGACAGGCCATAAGCGCCCGGCCAGCGTTTATTGCTATGGGAATTAAAGTGGTTACCATCGCGATCTACTGAGGTTTCCGCATTTTGTGGCAGGTTGTTCGGCGCAAAGCTGAAAATTTTCGCCTCATCATTAAAGCGCGTTGCCCAATAATAGCCCCGCTCTTGCGGATGGACTTCATAGGGCATATCTAAATAGACATAATCCGGGCTGGAAATAACCACCCGATAGCCCTTATTCGCCCAGTCATTCACTGAATCCGTACCTCCCCAATACAAGGTATCCCAGAAATTCACTGCAACCTGTTTAGTGGCGAACTCTTTGGCTGATTTAGCGTGTTTCAGGCCATCCTGCCATGCTTGCATTGTGCTGATACCGTGGGCATTGACGATTTTGCTGACTTCAATCGCAAAATAACTGGCGAGTTCATCAACATCTTTAACAACACCTTGCGCAACCAGCTTCTGACAAGCCTGAGATTTCGCCCACGGCTTATCTTCGATTTTCTGGTTGATAATTCCCTTGCCCGGCACAATCGGCCCATCTTTATCCTGATATCCTGCCCCCAAGCGAATATTTTTCGCCTCGTCACCACCAAAATGCCATGTATTCAATGGCAGCCCCGCTTCTTTGTGCATGGTAACAATTTCACTGATGACTTTATCGATAAACCGCTTTGAAGAATTCAGGCACGGATTAAGATAACTGTGGCGATCATAGAACTGGACGGAGGTGGTATTCGAGGTGTCTGCCGGATCAAGCAGGCGATATTCATTGGCTTCCTGCTCCTTGCCCTGCGCCATGAGTTTCTTATAACGCGCTTCCATCGATACCACCGCAGCACGCGCATGGGCGGGGAGATCAATTTCTGGAATGACGTCTATCTGGCGGGCTTTGGCATAGTTCAGAATATCAATGTAATCCTGACGGCTAAAATAACCACTGCCCATATTGTGATTATCCGGCCCCGATCCCAATTGCGGCAACAAGCACTGAGTTTCACTCAAATCATGGCAGCGCTGACTGCCGATTTCAGTCAATTCCGGTAACCCAGGGATTTCCAAACGCCAGCCTTCATCGTCACTTAAATGAAAATGGAATTTGTTCAGCTTATAGTGAGACATTTGGTCAAGCAGACGCAAAACTGCCGCTTTGCTATGGAAATTCCGCCCAACATCAAGAAATACACCACGATATTCAAACCGCGGGGCGTCTTTTGCCGTCAGCGTGGTAATGTTTGGAATGCCGTTGGCAGGAAGCAGGGAAAACAGGGATTGCAGGCCATAGAATACGCCGGACTGATCAAACCCGACGATTTTTGTTCCTTTGGTGGTAATCTCCAGCAAATATGCCCCCTTTACCCGCCAAGGCCCGGTAAATTGGTTGGCATTGATTTGCGTCGCTATGTGATAACCCTGATCGGTTAATTTAATGTCACGGGCTTGGAAACGCTCCCTGATCACGTTAATCGATTCGCTGCTCAACCCACCCAACTCTAATTTCACGCCACGGGATAAATCCACATCCTGAGAATGAATGGCAAGTGCTTTCGGTGTCGGAATAATCTGCCCTCTCAGTTTATCCTCGCTGATTGTTGCCACCTGCTGATTTTTGGCAAAGCGGTTTTCGGCTGTCATCAGGAGATTGTTATCCGTTGTGGTACGTTTCCACTGTTCGCCTTTCAGATCAGATAAAAATTCGCTGATATTCTCCGTATTGGTATTTGCCAATACCTTTGGTTTAGCATTACCGGAAGTGGCATACCAACGCGGCATAAAATCGGTACTGAAAATCTGCCAGTATTCGCCAATAATTGGTAATATGACCTTTTCATTGGCCTTGATGCCGGTAAATTTCTGCGTCGGTTCCAGTTTATGTAAGTCACCTGTGATAGGGGTAATTTTGTACTGATCATTATCCAGTTTCAGGATCTGGCGAATACTGTGAAAATAGAGCGCCCAATCTGAAGTATTGATGGCCTGATCACCGTTGCGCAAAATAATATTGACGCGATTACAGACCGCCGAATCCGCACCAAGCATGGCGCAATCTGTACCATGTGAACCCGCCTGATTATCAATGACGCTGAAATTAACCTTTAACTGACTGAGTAAATCTACGATCTGCTGTGATGACATGGGTTGTTGTGATGATATTGGTGATGCCATTTCTGCATGGGTACTGCCTATCAATCCAACTGCCGTAATAAGTGCTGCCAAGGTACGTAATTTTATGGTTTTCATAAATTACCTCGTCCGAACTGACTATTTTTTCGATGGACAAATTTTTTGGGCAAATAATGCACAAGCCTGATCAGGCAATAACCCTACACAATATAGGACTATAAGGCAATTTTTAATCTTAGCTGAAAGAGTTAATTTTCATTACGCGGTTATTAACGATAAAAAAAGCGTGAAGTCATCACGCTTTTTGCTGTATGGGCTAGAGAATCTGAATCAGATTATCTTTGTGAGATTGTTACTCTTGTGAGATTTTTGCCCAAGTATCACGCAGGCCAACGGTGCGGTTAAAGACCAGATGTTCCGTATTTGAGAGGCGGCTGTCAGCACAGAAATAACCTTCACGTTCAAACTGATAGGTTGTTTCTGGCAGTGCTTTTGCCAAGCCCGGCTCGACAAATCCTTTACGGATCACCAGCGACTCTGGATTGATGGTAGACAAGAAGTCGTCTTCTGCCCCCGGATTGGCCACACTGAACAGGCGGTCATACAGATAGAATTGCGCGGGTACGCCATGTGCCGCACTGACCCAGTGAATAACGCCCTTGACCTTGCGACCATCAGCGGGATCTTTGTTCAGGGTTTGCTCGTCATATTGACAATAAATCGTCGTGATATTGCCTGCCGCATCTTTCTCGACACGCTCTGCTTTAATCACATAAGCGTTACGCAGGCGCACTTCTTTACCCAGAACCAGACGCTTATATTGACGGTTGGCTTCTTCACGGAAATCCGCACGATCAATGTACAGTTCACGGCTGAACGGCACTTCGCGGCTGCCCATTTCGGGTTTGTTTGGATGGTTAGGCATCGTCAGAATCACTTCACCTTCCGGCATGTTTTCAATCACCAGTTTCACCGGATCAAGAACTGCCATCGCGCGCGGTGCATTTTCGTTCAGGTCATCACGGATGCAGGATTCCAATGCCGCCATTTCAACGTTGTTATCCTGTTTAGTCACCCCAATGCGGCGACAGAACTCACGGATAGCCGCCGAAGTATAACCACGGCGGCGTAAACCAGAAACGGTTGGCATACGGGGATCATCCCAACCATCAACGATGTTTTCTGTCACCAGTTGGTTAAGTTTACGCTTGGACATCACCGTATATTCCAGGTTCAGACGAGAAAACTCGTACTGGCGTGGATGGCAATCAATCGTAATGTTATCCAACACCCAATCGTACAAACGGCGGTTATCCTGAAATTCCAGCGTACAGATGGAATGGGTGATCCCTTCCAGCGCATCGGAAATGCAGTGCGTGAAATCGTACATCGGATAGATGCACCATTTATTTCCTGACTGGTGATGTTCTGCGAACTTGATGCGGTAAATGACCGGATCGCGCATCACAATAAACGGGGATGCCATATCAATTTTGGCACGCAGACACGCCTTACCTTCCGCAAATTCACCGGCACGCATTTTTTCAAACAGCGCCAAATTTTCTTCTGCGCTGCGCTCACGATACGGGCTGTTTTTGCCTGGCTCTTTTAACGTGCCACGATATTCCCGGATCGCTTCAGGACTCAATTCATCGACATACGCCAATCCCTTATTGATTAATTCAATGGCGTATTGATACAGGGTATCGAAATAGTCAGAGGAATAACGAATATCCCCACTCCACTGGAATCCCAACCACTGAACGTCATGCTTAATCGACTCAACGTACTCGATGTCTTCTTTGACTGGGTTGGTATCATCAAAACGTAGGTTGCATTGTCCCTGATAGTCTTGAGCGATGCCGAAGTTCAGGCAGATCGACTTGGCATGGCCGATATGCAGATAGCCGTTAGGCTCAGGCGGGAAACGGGTATGTACGGATGTATGTTTACCCGTTGCCAGATCTTCGTCAATAATCTGACGAATAAAGTTTGTCGGGCGGGCATCTGCCTCACTCATTGTTTTTTTCCTCAATGCAAAAAGCGCTTTAACATAACCCTCTATAATCTAATAAGCTGAACCGAGAAACAATACCTTTGATATTTAATCTACTTTCAAATGTATCACCATTGTTCGCCTTGTGAGCTGTAACTTGAAGTCTATAGGGATAGAACCCGGTGACCGCAAGAGCGATCACCGGAATATCATGTTCTGGAGCCCTCTGTTGTTACTGCGACAAGCCGTTTTCCAATATCTCTTTCATCGCATTAGCAATCAATTCTGCACGGGTTCCGACAATTATCTGAACACTCTGTTTATTCAGGCGGATAACACCTGAAGCACCCAGTTTTTTTGTTAATTGATCATTAACCAGACTTGAATCTTTCACAGATAAACGCAAGCGAGTGATACAAGCATCAATTTCCGTCAAATTATCTGAACCGCCTATTGCAGCAATGTAGTGAAAAGCTTCTTCCTGAATAGTATTCGCTGAATTTTTCTCTTTTTTCGCTACATCAACATCATAACCATCCGTTTCATCTGTCGCTGCCAGTTCACGCCCCGGTGTCATCAGGTTGAATTTTTTGATGGTGAAACGGAAGACAACATAGTAAAGGCAAAAGAAGACCAAGCCTTGTGGGATCAGCATATACCAATGGACAGCCAGAGGATTACGCGAGGAGAGCAGCATATCAACAAACCCCGCACTAAAGCCGAAACCGGCAATCCAGTGCATCGCTGCCGCAATGTAAACTGAAATCCCTGTCATTATGGCATGCAGAACATAAAGCACCGGTGCAACAAACATGAAAGAGAATTCCAGCGGTTCAGTGACACCGGTAAAAAAGGCCGCAAATGCTCCAGCCATCATGATACCGGCAACTTTGGCTCTATTTTCAGGCCGTGCGCAGTGGTAAATCGCCAACGCTGCACCCGGTAAGCCAAACATCATGATCGGGAAGAAGCCCGCTTGATAGCGACCAGTAATCCCCATAACCGCAGTGCCTGCTTCAATGGATTTCTGCCCACCAAGAAAGTTAGGAATATCATTAATACCAGCAACATCAAACCAAAATACTGAGTTCAGTGCATGATGCAGGCCAACTGGGATCAATAGACGATTAAAGAAAGCGTAAAAACCCGCTCCTGTTGACCCAAGATCCATAATGCTTTCACCAAATGCCACTAACCAACCATAAACGACAGGCCAGATAAACATCAGGATAAAAGAAATGATAATCATCAAGAAAGAGTTCAGGATGGGCACTAAACGACGGCCGCTAAAGAAAGACAGCGCTTGCGGCAATTCTACATTACTGTAACGGTTATACAGCTCAGCAGAGAATACCCCCACCAAGATCCCAACGAATTGGTTATTGATCTTGCCAAATGCTTTTGGGACTTCTTCAATCGGAATACTTTTAATCATTGCCACCGCAGCCGGAGAACATAATTTCATGACAACAATAAATCCGATGAGCCCCGCCAGTGCTGCGGCACCATCTTTATCTTTCGACATACCATAGGCAATACCGACTGCAAACAGCATCCCCATGTTTTCCAAAATGGCATTACCTGACGTGATCAGAAATGCCGCTAACGCGTTTTCGGCTCCCCAACCCGTTGGATCAATCCAATAACCTACACCAACTAATATTGCCGCTGCGGGCAACGTTGCCACAGGCACCATTAATGCCCGGCCAATCCGTTGTAAGTAGCTCAGAATATTCACTTATGCCCCCTTGAAGCTCCGTGATGGAGTCTTTTAGTTAATTAATGACGGATACCATCATTTATGGTTTTTTTGTTAAAACGTTTTCAGTCTAAAAAGATTATTTTGTATCGCAAATTAAATCCTTCTGATATGTGATTAAAATCACCAGAACAGATAATTTTTTAATCAAAATCCGGCTGGAACACAAAACTTATTTTGTGATATAAAATATCAATATCACATTGAATGGGATAAGGCTCTGTTCAAAAAAGATATTATGCGCGCTTTTGTTCTACAGTTATCACGCACTACACTGGTAACATTGAGAACTCTGATATCACATGTGCTGTGTATAACTCCCATAACTAAATTATTGCATCATTTTTAAGAGGTAATCATGAGGCTGATCCCCCTAACGACGGCAAGTGATGTTGGCCGATGGTCTGCTCACTATATTGTGAGTAAGATTAATGCGTTCAAACCAACGGCTGAACGCCCTTTCCTGCTTGGGCTTCCTACCGGCAGCACACCACTGACAACCTATAAGGAACTGATTTCCCTCTATCAAGCGGGAAAAGTGAGCTTCAAGCATGTTGTGACATTTAATATGGATGAATACGTGGGTTTGCCGGAAGATCATCCTCAAAGCTACCACTCATTTATGTACCAAAATTTCTTTAATCATATTGATATCCCAAAAGAAAATATCAATTTGTTAAACGGCAATGCGGAAGATATTGAGGTTGAATGCCAACGTTACGAAAATAAGATCAAATCGTATGGCAAGATACATTTATTTATGGGAGGTGTCGGTAATGATGGGCATATTGCCTTTAATGAACCAGCATCTTCCCTTTCTTCACGCACGCGAATCAAGACACTGACCATTGAAACACGGACAGCCAATTCCCGTTTTTTCAACAATGATGTGGAACAGGTCCCCAAATATGCCTTAACCGTGGGTGTGGGCACGTTAATGGATGCCGAAGAAATCATGATCCTGGCAACCGGGATGAATAAGGCGCAAGCCCTGCAAGCGGCGGTAGAAGGGAATATCAACCACATGTGGACAGTCTCCTGTCTCCAGATGCATCCAAAATCACTGATTGTCTGTGATGAACCCGCCACAATGGAACTCAAGGTCAAGACGGTGAAGTATTTCCACCAGTTAGAAGCTGACATCGTTAATGAATTCTCCAGCTAAACTGATTTAGGAGTTAAGATATCCATGTACGCATTAACTAATGGAATTATTTATACCGGATATGACCGGCTCGATAATCATGCAATCATCATCGCAGAGGGTTTAATTAAGCAAGTCTGTCCGGTAAACGAGTTGCCAGAAGAGATTGAGAAACACGATTTACAGGGCGCAAATCTCGCTCCCGGATTTATTGATCTACAAGTGAATGGCTGTGGTGGCGTCCAGTTTAATGAACGATTGGAAGATCTGTCAGAAGAGACGCTGCATACCATGCAGAAAACTAATCAGCGCTACGGTTGTACCAGTTTCCTGCCCACCCTTATCACCAGCCCCGATGAATTCATGATAAAAGCCATTGAAGTGATGCGCGCCTATCTGAAAAACAATCCCAATCAAGCATTAGGACTGCATTTGGAAGGACCTTATATCAATCCAATAAAAAAGGGCACTCACAATATCGCTTATATCCGCAAGCCCACGCCTGAAATGGTTAATTACCTGTGCCTGAATGCTGATGTTATCACCAAGATCACCCTCGCGCCTGAAATGGTAGAAAGCCAATATATTCAGCAACTGGCCGAAGCGGGTATTACGGTTTCGGCGGGTCATTCCAATGCAACTTATGAAGAAGCTCGTCACGGTTTCCAACATGGCATCACTTTCTCTACCCATTTATATAATGCCATGCCTCCAATTGCTGGCCGACAACCCGGGTTAGTCAGCGCCATTTATGATTCCTCAGAAGTCTATGCTGGTATTATCTGTGATGGAATGCATGTTTCATGGCCAAATATCCGCAATTCCAAGCGATTAAAAAATGAAAAACTGATCTTGGTCACCGACGCCATTGTTCCTGCCGGACTTTCCCATGATGCTATGGAACAATTTACCTTTGCTAATAAAACAATATATTATCGAAACGGTTTATGTGTTGATGTAAATGGAACACTGAGCGGTTCATCAAGCACCATGATGGATTGTGTCAAAAATAGTGTGGAACATGTTGGTATTGCTTTAGATGAAACGTTGCGTATGGTAACGCTTTACCCAGCCAGGGCAATCGGTGTTGATAAACGCCTCGGCACGATTGAATCCGGCAAGGTAGCGAATCTGACCGCATTTACTCACAATTTCAAAATCTGCAAGACCATTGTTAACGGAAATGAAATCAAACTACCGTGAGTATAAAGACTGATGAGTAATGAGAACGCGCAGAAGCAAATTGGGAATATTGATCTAGTCAAACAACTAAATAGCGCTGCGGTCTATCGGCTGATTGATCAGCATGGGCCAATATCACGCATCCAGATCGCAGAAGAGAGCCAGCTTGCTCCTGCCAGCGTAACCAAAATTACTCGTCAGTTGTTGGAACGGGGCCTGATAAAAGAGGTCGAACATCAGGCGTCCACTGGTGGAAGGCGCGCCATCTCCATTATTAGCGAAACACGGCATTTCCATACGATTGGCGTCCGGCTTGGGCGCCATGATGCAACTGTGGCGCTGTTCGATATGAGCGGCAAGACGTTGGTGGAAGCTCTCTATCCTGTACGGGAAAACACGCAGCAGGAAGTCGAAAAGCGAATTATTCACGCCATTGAAAGTTTCATTGACAAAAACCAGCGCCGTATCCGTGAACTGATCGCCATTTCCGTCATTCTTCCTGGCCTGGTTGACCATGACCACGGTATCATCCGCTACATGCCCCATATTAAGGTCGATAACTGGCCTTTGGTTGAGCGTCTCAAAACGTATTTCAATACCGTCTGCTTTATTGGGCATGATATTCGCAGCCTGGCATTGGCAGAAAGTTATTTCGGGGCAACGCGTGATTGTGAGGATTCCATTCTCGTGCGCATTCATCGCGGTACCGGGGCAGGTGTTATCGTTAGCAACAATATTCTGCTCAACAAACGCGGCAATCTGGGTGAAATCGGCCATATCCAGATCGATCCTCTGGGTGAACGCTGCCATTGCGGTAATTTTGGTTGTCTGGAGACCATCGCTTCCAATTCAGCAATAGAGTCCAAAGTACAACATCAATTACGTCAAGGTTTCCCAAGCCAGCTTGCCTTGAATAATTGTAATATCCATGCAATTTGCCTTGCCGCCAATGCGGGAGATCCGCTTGCAACCGAAGTCATCAGGCAAGTAGGGCACTACCTTGGCAAGGCCATTTCAATAGCGATTAACCTGTTTAATCCTCAAAAGGTAGTGATTGCAGGGGAAATCACTGAAGCAGAGCAGATATTGCTGCCGACGATTAAAAGCAGCATCAATACCCAAGTATTAAAAGCATTCCGCGAAGATCTCTCCGTGGTGGTTTCTGAGCTAAATCACTGTTCAGCGATTGGTGCATTCGCACTCACGAAACGGGCAATGCTGAATGGTGTCCTGTTGCAACATCTTCTTGGAGGATAATTTCAATCGTTTTCGTTGGCTTTGTCGACAAAACGCTTATAAGACAAACAAACAAACGATTTTGTGCATATTTCTTTAAAAAAGCAGTTGACGCATCTGCCTGATATACGCATAATGCGCCCCGCACCGCCGATGAAGGCAAAGCGAAAAAAGATGGCTACGTAGCTCAGCTGGTTAGAGCACAGCACTCATAATGCTGGGGTCACAGGTTCGATTCCCGTCGTAGCCACCATCTTTGCGGGAGTGGCGAAATTGGTAGACGCACCAGATTTAGGTTCTGGCGCCGCAAGGTGTGCGAGTTCAAGTCTCGCCTCCCGCACCATTTTCTTTATCGGGTTATACTTAGAATATGTCTTAGTAGCGATTTTAAGTTTTAGTGTGTTATTTCAGGTGGGGTATCGCCAAGCGGTAAGGCACCAGGTTTTGATCCTGGCATGCCCTGGTTCGAATCCAGGTACCCCAGCCATTTCACTGAAATAGCAAGTTAAAATGATATAACGTTAACTGAGCAATCTGAGGATAACAGAGGTTGCAGTGATAACACTCAGGTGGGGTATCGCCAAGCGGTAAGGCACCAGGTTTTGATCCTGGCATACCCTGGTTCGAATCCAGGTACCCCAGCCATATCACTGAACGTTGTCACAAATATTACGATTATCGTAAATGGCTACGTAGCTCAGCTGGTTAGAGCACAGCACTCATAATGCTGGGGTCACAGGTTCGATTCCCGTCGTAGCCACCATTTAAAAATTCAGTTGGGGTATCGCCAAGCGGTAAGGCACCGGATTCTGATTCCGGCATTCCCAGGTTCGAATCCTGGTACCCCAGCCAGTATTTTCAATGAGTTACATGATGTGACAAGGCCACCAAAAGGTGGTTTTTTTGTTTTCCATTTCGTCGTGCTTAGCCTCTTGATTTCCACAAGAACAAAACCACCTAATCGGATTTGTCTCTGTTATCCTGCAACTTGAGATCTATTGGGTATATGCGTTATTTAGGATCAAGCAGCTTGATCTTTTTTCTTGCCTTTCTTCGTCGACTTATTCTTTTCACTTTTGCAGACTACCTTGCTATGAAATTCTTTTAAAATCCGTTTCTTTTCACAGTCAGCAAAACGATTTAGCACCTGTCGGATGAGTGGCTGATAACCAAGACCATTTAGCTCCGCAATCAGCTTTAAATCTTCAATTAAAGATTTATTCAGTCTTATCGATATAGGTTGTAACTCAAGTTCTTCATTAATGAGTTCCTCTGCGATATCTTCAGATACTTTGACGTGAGCTTCGCTGCAACCAAGCTCGCGACTATCCCAAGCTTCATCAGTTGAAGCTATAAGGTCACTTTTTTGCTTATCACTTTGCTTGCTCATTTTTTTAATTCCCATTCATAAACCATATTTATTGTAAATGCGAAGTTCTTCACTATCAGGAACATACGCTGTTCTGATTGCAATACCTTTATCAGGATGAAAAATAAATACTACTTTTAGCGTCATTCCATAATCTGTCTCTGATATGAACCATTTCGTTGGAGGATTAGATCTGTTATCTTCCCTTGTGTCCTCAAGGAATCTCCCAACTCTATTAGAGAAACATTGCAATATATCTTCTTCATTTACCGGCGGTGTCTTGTCCGATAATTTTTGCCTAATCTTAGACGAAATAAGAAGCTTCATGTCCAATAGCAGCCTTCTTTTAGTATGTGAATAGTCAATTAAATTTTGTATATACAAAACATGACTTTACACAGCAGAAAACAATACTAGAACACATAACAATCCTTAGTATAACATCTAGATACACTAAAGAAAGCATACGTAATTCACAATATTTTGTATATACAAGCAAATGGATTAAATACAAGAGATGTGTAATATCGGCCATCCTTGGCGCCAGACTGGAACAAACAATAGTCAATTCTTGCTGTTTGATAAGAAGACAATCTCTATCACAACCCCAACGCATATTTCAGCGCAAGATTTTTCATGACGCCGGAACGCTGCGCGGCCATCAATGCCAGATTTCGTACCGTTTTCAATCCCGGTAAATCATGACTGAATGTGGTATGGAAAAAATCCATGCCTGCCTGCATCACCAAATTATCCGGCATCCTGCGACGCTGGTAACGCATCAAGACGGGCAAATCGTCCCACTCTTCCAATAATTCTTTAGCATTGGTCAGCACCTTGAGTAAAACATCCACATCCCGATAGCCTAAATTCACGCCCTGCCCTGCCAATGGATTGATGGTATGAGCCGCATCCCCCAACAAAACCAATCCTTCTTGTACGTAATGGCTGGCATGATGACGCGTCAGTGGAAATGAACCTGCGGCAATCGGGGTGACTTTACCCAAGCGTGTGGGAAATGCCTGAAAAATTTCCCGCTCAAGTTGTGCCATCGTCATCGACTGCAATTGGCGAATACGCGCCGGAGAATCGTACCAAACCAATGAAGCCCATTGATCAAATAACGGCAGGAAAGCCCTGGGGCCAGAAGGGAAAAATTGTTGCCATGTTGTATCTTGTTGAGGCTGGTCAGTCTTGACGGTGATCAGCATACACGACTGCCGATATTGCCACCCTTTACTGCCAATACCGGCCAATTGACGAACTTGAGAACGGGCACCATCGGCACCAATTATCAGCCGGGTATCCATTTCCGTGCCATCCGCCAATGCCACCCGCCAGGTTTTGTTCTCATGCTGGCGCTGCATAGATTTCAGCGCTGCGGGACAAAACAAGGTCAGATTGGGATAACGCTCAAACGCCTGCCACAATGCCAGTTGTAAGATGCGATTTTCAACCATGTATCCTAACTCTGGTAGCCCCAAACTTTCAGCGTCGAAAATGACGTTCGAATCATTTTGCTCCCAGGTTTCCAGCTTGCGATAAGGGGCGCTGCGCATTTGCAAGACATTTTCCCATGCTCCCAATTGTTTCAATAAATCCACCGAAGCACAGCTTATCGCAGAGATGCGAACATCGGGTTCACTCTCCGCATCGTAAGGTGCGGGAGAAGCGTGCTCCAATAATGCAACGCGCCAGCCTTCCTGCGCTAATCCCAATGCTGTCGCCGCGCCAATCATACCTGCGCCAACAACAACGATATCGAATTTTTGTTGAGGATTATTCATATTCATCACATCATTAACTTATTGATTAAAATAGTGTACCGGAATTTTCCCTTTCCGGCTGTGAATATCCGCTGTTACAGTCTGGTCACTGGTGCCTCAAATGACTACAATAGCCAACAATATTATGCTAAATACACGACGTGCAATAACGTACAATGCAATATTGTGCGATATATTGCGCTTTTCAGTGTTGACGCATTATTCCACTGGAAACACCGGATACACAAAATGTCGACGATAAAAAAACTGTATATCAAAACCTGGGGCTGTCAGATGAATGAATACGATTCATCCAAGATGGCCGACTTACTGGAAACCACGCACGGTTATCAGTTAACCGATATCGCCGAAGAAGCAGATATCTTACTCCTGAATACCTGTTCAATCCGTGAAAAGGCGCAGGAAAAAGTCTTTCACCAACTTGGCCGCTGGAAAGGCCTGAAAGATAAAAACCCTGAAATCATTATTGGCGTGGGTGGCTGTGTTGCTTCTCAGGAAGGCGATTTCATTCGCCAGCGCGCACCCAGCGTCGATATTATTTTTGGGCCGCAAACCCTGCACCGCCTGCCCGAAATGATTAATCATGTCAAAGGCACTCGCAGCCCAGTCGTTGACATCAGTTTCCCTGAAATTGAAAAATTTGACCGGCTGCCAGAACCGCGTGCCGAAGGCCCAAGCGCATTCGTTTCCATCATGGAAGGCTGCAATAAGTACTGTACCTTCTGCGTGGTACCTTACACCCGTGGGGAAGAAGTCAGCCGCCCTTGTGACGATGTGTTATTTGAGATTGCACAACTTGCTGCACAAGGTGTACGTGAAGTTAATCTGCTCGGTCAAAATGTGAATGCCTATCGTGGTGCAGCGTTTGATGGCGGGATCTGCTCCTTTGCCGAGTTGTTGCGTCTGGTGGCGGCCATTGACGGTATCGACCGGATTCGCTTCACCACCAGCCACCCTATTGAGTTTACTGACGATATTATCGCCGTCTACGAAGATACACCTGAGCTGGTCAGCTACCTGCACCTGCCCGTCCAGAGTGGTTCTGACCGCATACTGACCTTGATGAAACGTGCCCATACTGCGCTGGAATATAAAGGCATCATTCGCCGGCTGCGCAAGGCTCGTCCTAACATCCTGATCAGTTCTGACTTCATCATTGGTTTTCCGGGCGAAACTCAGGATGATTTTGAAAAAACCATGAAACTGATTGCCGATGTTAACTTCGACATGAGTTTTAGCTTCGTCTATTCAGCGCGCCCAGGCACCCCCGCTGCCGATTTGCCCGATGACGTCAGTGAAGAAGAAAAAAAACAGCGTTTATACCTGCTCCAGCAACGCATTAACCAACAAGCCATGAGTTTCAGCCGCGCCATGCTTGGCAGCACGCAGCGTATTCTGGTTGAAGGACCATCACGCAAAAATATCATGGAACTCTCTGGCCGTACCGAAAATAACCGCGTGGTTAACTTTGAGGGAGCACCTGACATGATCGGCAAATTTGTTGATGTCGAAATTGTTGACGTATACGCCAATTCCCTGCGTGGTAAAGTCATCCGTACTGAAGATGAGATGGATCTACGCATCCATGAGTCACCTGAATCCGTCATTGCTCGTACTCGTAAGGAAGATGAGCTCGGCGTTGGCGTTTATCAGCCTTAACAGGCCCTAACATAGAGATAATCAGTGACACAAATAAACCCACAAGTAGCAACCCAAGAAATCTTTCTGGAACCCGCAGACAACCAACGTCTGATGAGTCTGTGTGGACCACTTGATGATAATCTGAAACAACTTGAGCATCGTTTGGGCATTGAGATCAACCACCGTGACAACCGTTTCAAACTGTCAGGTCAACCACTGTGTGTGAGTGCGGCAGCAGGAATACTGCGTCACCTTTATGTCGAAACTGCGCCTGTGCGCGGCGTAATACCCGATCTTGAGCCTAAGCAAGTGCATCTCGCCATTGCCGAAAGCCGGGTACTGGAACAAGCCGCAGAAAGCGTTCCTGAATACGGCAAAGCCGTTAATATCAAAACTAAACGGGGTGTGGTAAAGCCCCGTACACCTAATCAGGCGCGATATATTGCCAACATCCTTGATCACGATATCACGTTTGGGGTTGGGCCGGCGGGCACCGGGAAAACTTATCTGGCTGTCGCCGCAGCGGTTGATGCACTGGAGCGTCAGGAAGTCCGCCGTATCCTGCTGACCCGCCCTGCGGTTGAAGCCGGCGAAAAACTGGGCTTTCTGCCCGGCGACCTGAGCCAGAAAGTCGACCCTTATCTGCGTCCGCTTTATGATGCCCTGTTTGAGATGATGGGATTTGAAAAAGTTGAGAAGCTTATCGAAAGAAACGTTATTGAAGTCGCACCACTGGCTTATATGCGTGGACGAACGCTTAATGATGCCTTTATTATTCTCGACGAAAGTCAGAATACCACTATCGAACAGATGAAAATGTTCCTGACCCGCATTGGTTTTAATTCCAAAGCAGTCATCACCGGTGATGTGACCCAGATTGACCTGCCAAGGGGGCAAAAATCAGGTCTGAGTCATGCAATAGAAGTTTTATCTGATGTTGATGAACTGAGTTTTAACTTCTTACACAGTGAAGACGTTGTTCGCCATCCGGTGGTGGCAAAAGTGGTGGTTGCCTATGAAGCATGGGAAGCCGCAGAGCAGGAACGCAAAAAAGCGTTCAATGAGAAACGCAGACAGGAAGCACAATGAGTTCAGTGGTACTAGATTTACAAATTGCCTGTGAAAATCCCGCAGGGCTTCCAGAAGAAGCACTTTTCCAACACTGGCTGGAGGGTGTTCTGCCACAATTTCAGGCAGAAAGTGAGGTGACCATTCGTGTGGTCGATGAGGCAGAAAGCCATGATTTAAACCTCACTTATCGTGGGAAAGATAAACCCACTAATGTGTTATCTTTCCCCTTTGAAGCGCCACCTGAAATTGAATTACCCTTACTCGGTGATTTAATTATCTGTCGGCAAGTTGTTGAAAAAGAGGCAAAAGAGCAAAAAAAAACCGTCGAGGAACACTGGGCACATATGGTGGTTCACGGCAGCCTTCATCTTCTGGGATATGATCATATCGAAGACGATGAAGCAGAAGAGATGGAATCTTTGGAAACAGAGATTCTTAAAAAAATGGGTTATCCTGATCCCTACCTGATGGAAAAAGAATAACCCTTGCTAACATTTTTATGTTAAACATACTAGTCTACGATTTTATTAATGGGGAATTTTCATTAAAACGCCATGAGCGACGACCATCCTTCAAGTAACGATAGCCCTGGCCCTAAGAAAGGCTTCTTTGCGCTTCTTAATCAGCTTTTTCACGGTGAACCGAAAAACCGTGATGATTTGGTTGAACTGATCCGTGACTCTGAGCAGAACGACCTCATCGATCCCGATACCAGAGAGATGCTCGAAGGTGTCATGGATATTGCTGATCAACGCGTGCGTGACATTATGATCCCGCGCTCACAGATCGTTACCTTAAAACGCAACCAATCTCTGGACGAATGTCTGGATGTTATTATTGACTCGGCCCACTCACGCTTTCCCGTGATCAGCGAAGACAAAGATCATATCGAAGGCATATTAATGGCGAAAGATCTGCTACCCTTCATGCGTACCAATGCAGAACCTTTCAGCATTGATAAAGTACTTCGTCAGGCTGTGGTTGTACCGGAAAGTAAACGTGTAGACCGTCTGCTGAAAGAATTCCGTTCCCAACGTTATCATATGGCGATTGTGATCGATGAATTTGGCGGTGTTTCAGGGCTGGTCACCATTGAGGATATTCTTGAACTGATTGTGGGTGAAATAGAGGACGAATACGATGATGACGAAGATAACGATATTCGTGCTTTAAGCCGCCACTCCTATTCCGTGCGAGCATTGACTCAAATTGAGGATTTCAATGACATTTTTGGTACCCATTTCAGCGATGAAGAGGTTGATACCATTGGTGGGCTGGTCATGCAGGCATTTGGACATCTGCCTTCTCGTGGGGAATCTATCACGATTGATGGCTATCTTTTCAAAGTGACAATGTCTGATAGTCGTAAGATCATTCAGGTTCATGTAAAAATACCGGATGATGCTGACGTTCCTAGCCTTGACAAACAATAATAGGATCTAGATGAACAAAGCCTCATTAATGAGCTGCCAGCGGTTACGTGCCATGCTGGCACTTTTCTTCGGAGCCAGTGGAACGCTGGCTTTTTCACCTTTTGATTTCTGGCCTGCGGCTCTTATTGCTCTCTTCGGCCTGCAAATCCTTTCTTTGAACAGAACCCCCCGCCAAGCCTGCTTTATTGGTTTATGCTGGGGTCTTGGCTTATTTGGCAGTGGCGCAAATTGGGTTTATATCAGTATCGCTGACTTTGGTGGCATGCCGACCGCTGTCAATATCTTTTTGGTGATCCTGCTATCTGCCTATCTTGCTCTTTATCCCGCGTTATTTGTCGGCTTATTGAACCGTTTTTTTCCGGCTCCCAACAGCATCAGGCTGGTTATAGCCAGTCCGGCACTGTGGCAGTTGACAGAATTCTTGCGTGGCTGGATATTAACTGGATTTCCGTGGTTACAATTTGGTTATAGCCAGATTGATGGCCCCATGAAAGCCATTGCGCCTATTTTGGGTGTAGAAGGCATTACTTTCTTACTTACGCTAATCAGTGGGCTGCTGGTTCTTGCGGTTATACAGAAAAAAATTTCGGCGGCTATCTTCGCCATTATTTTGCTGCTGTTACCGTGGCCAATGAGGCACTACCCGTGGTATACCCTGCAACCAGAAAAAGCGACTGAAATTGCTTTGGTGCAAGGTAATATTCCCCAAACCATAAAATGGGCTCCTTCTGTTCTTGGAAAAACGCTGGATATCTATCTGGATAACAGCCGTCCTTTCATTGGGAAAGCGCCAATCATCATCTGGCCGGAGTCGGCTATCCCTGATTATGAATATAACCAAAATGATTTCCTGACCAAACTGGATACCGTGCTGAGGCAACACAATACTAGCCTGATCACTGGCATTGTCGATGCCCGACCAACGTTGGAAGGTTATAAATTCTATAACAGTATTATCGTATTGGGAGATAAGGCGCCTTACCAATATCCAGCGCTAACCCGTTACGACAAACATCACCTTGTCCCGTTTGGTGAATTTGTGCCATTAGCATCACTATTGCGCCCATTAGCACCTTTGTTCAATTTGCCAATGTCTTCTTTTAGCCGGGGGAATTACATCCAGCCTCAACTGTCAGTGGCAGGGCACAACATTACTGCGGCTATCTGCTATGAAATTATTTTGGGTGAACAGGTGCGTGATAACTTCAAACCTGATACCGAGTTCCTGCTAACCGTTTCTAATGATGCCTGGTTTGGGCACTCTATTGGCCCGTGGCAACATTTCCAAATGGCCCGGATGCGCTCCCTTGAACTGGGTCGCCCTCTATTGAGAGGGACAAATAATGGTATTACCGCAGTCATCAATCCTGATGGCTCGGTTCAAGCGGAACTGCCACAATTTACCCGACAGGTCCTGGCGACCAAAGTCACCCCTGCGACAGGATTAACCCCCTATTTTCGTTTTGGGAATTGGCCAGTATGGGGAGCAAGTGCGCTATTTTTCATCTTTGCTTTGATGAAAAATCGCCGCAAAAATTAATTTCCTCGAGGGGAGGTAATAAGCTGTTTTCAGCTTGCGAACGGCAAGGTGAAGTTTGCAGGGTATACACTTTCTATTGTTATTAATGAAACGTTAACAAAAATCAGGGCATGTTAATTATGCTCTGGTTTTTGTTAACCACCGCTTTCATCACTAAGATGCCAATAATTTATCAAATATCTCACCATAAATAACCCACCAAGCAGAATATTATTTCGAATAACGCAAAATGTGAATAACATTCAATATTATTTGCTTTTTAACCACACATAAATGAAATTGTTTATTTATAGTGCGATGTGAGTCGCGAAATGGAAACATTACTGTTTCAAAAAAGCAACATTATGGATTATTTTTTTACGATACCCAAACAAAACAACTCAGAAAATCGTTTCTATAGACAGCGTTACTCATCCATGTAGAAACACAATTATCGGTAAAAAATCCAATTTCACGAAAAAATAACCAGATAAAGGAGCTGTATATGCGTAAGTTGATGTTAACCATGATGTTACTTAGTGCGGTTGGCGCTGCCCATGCACAGGAATTGACTGGGACACTGAAAAAAATCAAAGATAATGGCATTATCGTTGTCGGGCACAGAGAGTCTTCTGTTCCATTCTCTTACTACGATAATCAGCAAAATGTCGTTGGTTATTCTCAAGATTATTCCAACCTGATCGTTGATGCCGTCAAGAAAAAACTGGACATGCCTAATTTGCAAGTCAAGCTGATCCCGATTACCTCCCAAAACCGTATTCCCCTGCTGCAAAATGGCACTTTCGATTTTGAATGTGGTTCTACCACCAACAACCTTGAACGACAGAAACAAGCCGCGTTCTCCAATACTATCTTTGCCGTCGGCACCCGCCTGCTGACCAAAAAAGACTCAGGCATCAAGGGATTTGATGATCTGGCAGGAAAAAATGTCGTTGTGACTTCAGGTACAACCTCTGAAATCTTGTTGAATAAGCTCAATGATGAGAAACAAATGAAAATGCGTATTATCAGTACCAAAGATCATGGTGATTCATTCCGCACTCTGGAATCAGGTCGTGCTGTCGCCTTTATGATGGACGATGCCTTACTTGCCGGTGAACGCGCGAAAGCGAAAAAACCTGATCAATGGACTCTTGTTGGCAAACCACAATCGGAAGAAGCATACGGCTGTATGCTGCGCAAAAATGATCCTCAATTCAAGGCGTTGATTGATGACGTCATTGTTAAAGTGCAAACCTCCGGTGAAGCAGAAAAAATGTTTAATCGCTGGTTCAAAGAACCCATTCCACCTAAAAATCTGAACTTAAACTTCTCCATGTCAGATGAAATGAGAGCACTGTTTAAAGCTCCAAACGATAAGGCATTGAATTAATTTAAGAACTAAAAATTCTGATTTTATTGGCAAGGCGGGTATGAGGTAGTCGTTCCCTACCTCATTTTTTTCATATTTAAATTCGATGAATGACAGCTAACCCCATATCAGGGAGTTCGATTATGTCCGTTAATTGGAATTGGGATATCTTTTTACAAGCTGCCCCTTTTGGTAATACCACCTATCTGGGGTGGCTTATTTCTGGTTTTCAAGTCACGGTTGCACTTTCCATCTGCGCTTGGATCATTGCACTCGTTGTCGGTTCATTGTTCGGGATTCTCCGTACCGTCCCGAATAAATTCTTGTCCGGGCTTGGGACCTGTTATGTTGAGTTATTTCGCAACGTGCCTCTCATTGTCCAATTTTTTACCTGGTATCTGGTGGTTCCCGAATTCCTGCCCAAAAACCTAAGCGATTGGTTCAAAATGGATCTGGACCCCAATATCCAATTTTTTATTTCCTCCGTCATTTGCTTAGGATTATTCACCGCTGCCCGTGTATGCGAGCAAGTCCGTGCGGCAATTCAGTCACTGCCAAGAGGGCAAAAATCCGCCGGGCTGGCAATGGGCTTAACCCTGCCACAAACTTACCGTTACGTTCTGCTGCCCAATGCTTACCGCGTGATCATTCCCCCGATGACCTCAGAAATGCTCAATTTGGTCAAGAACTCTGCCATTGCCTCCACCATCGGGCTGGTTGATATGGCGGCTCAGGCTAATAAATTGCTGGATTATTCCGCACATGCCTATGAATCATTCACCGCAATCACGTTGGCTTATGTCGGCATCAATCTCGTGATTATGCTTGCCATGAGCATACTGGAGAAAAAAGTTCGTTTACCGGGCAATATGGGAGGGCGATAAAGAAATGTATCAGTTTGACTGGAGTTCGATTATACCGAGTCTACCTTTTCTTCTGAACGGGTTGATGATAACAGCAAAAATTACCGTGATAGCCATTATCATCGGCATTATCTGGGGAACCCTGCTGGCGGTGATGCGCCTCTCATCCATCAAGGCAGTGAGCTGGTTTGCCGCCCTGTATGTTAACTTGTTCCGCTCAGTGCCTCTGGTGATGGTATTACTGTGGTTTTACCTGATTGTGCCTAACTTATTACAAAATATTCTAGGCATATCACCAAAAACTGATATCCGTTTAATTTCTGCAATGGTAGCGTTCTCGCTCTTTGAAGCCGCTTACTATGCCGAAATCATTCGGGCAGGTATCCAGAGCATTTCTCGCGGGCAATCCTCTGCTGCGCTGGCGCTGGGCATGACCCCTATGCAAAGCATGCGCTTGGTGATACTGCCACAGGCATTTCGGGCCATGATCCCATTGCTGCTGACACAAGGCATTGTATTATTTCAAGATACTTCTCTGGTATATGTACTGAGTCTGGCGGATTTTTTCCGTACCGCAACGAATATTGGTGAGCGTGACGGCACTCAGGTTGAAATGATTCTGTTTGCCGGCTTTGTTTATTTTGTGATTAGTTTTTCCGCTTCTATGCTGGTTAACTATTTGAAGAAAAGGACTGTTTGATGATTTCCCTGAAAAATGTATCCAAGTGGTATGGCCAATTTCAGGTTCTGACTGACTGCTCGACGGAAGTCAAAAAAGGCGAGGTCGTTGTGGTCTGCGGGCCTTCGGGTTCCGGTAAATCCACACTGATAAAAACGGTCAATGGCCTTGAACCTGTCCAGCAAGGTGAAATTCGCGTAAACGACACCAAAGTCAATGACAAGAATACCAATCTGGCACAATTGCGTTCCAAGGTCGGGATGGTGTTTCAGCACTTTGAGCTTTTCCCTCACCTGTCCATCATTGAGAATCTGACACTGGCTCAGGTCAAGGTGTTGAAGCGTGATAAGAAAGCAGCGACTGAAAAGGGATTAAAACTGCTGGAGCGAGTTGGGTTAGCCAGCCATGCGGATAAATTCCCGGCCCAACTCTCTGGTGGCCAGCAACAACGTGTTGCCATTGCCCGTGCACTCTGCATGGACCCGATTGCGATGCTGTTTGATGAACCGACTTCTGCGCTTGATCCTGAAATGATTAATGAAGTGCTGGATGTGATGGTGGAACTGGCGAACGAAGGCATGACCATGATGGTGGTCACCCACGAGATGGGGTTTGCCAAGAAAGTAGCACACCGTGTTATTTTCATGGATGAAGGCAAAATTGTCGAAGACAGTCAGAAAGACGATTTCTTTGCCAACCCAAAATCAGAGCGCGCCCGCGATTTTCTGGCGAAAATTCTGCACTGATGGTTCTTCGTCGGCGGATGGAAAAACGACCGCCGACCTTAAATTTCCCCTAAAAATAAGTCATTTTCCGCATTCCGCCTTTAACAAGAGTTGTTGCCCCTATCCCTTATCAGCTATGCTATGGAACCTTAGATTTCATAAACCAACCAAACGCGCTAATGGCGTGGCTTTATTACTCACCATAGGATTATCGGTGCCATGCAAGAACAATATCGTCCAGAAGACATAGAACAACAAGTCCAGCTTCATTGGCAAGAGAAGCAAACGTTCAAAGTGACAGAAGACAACAGCAAAGAAAAATACTACTGCTTGTCTATGCTACCTTATCCTTCTGGCCGACTACATATGGGCCATGTCCGTAATTACACCATTGGTGATGTGATTTCCCGTTACCAGCGCATGCTGGGCAAAAACGTACTGCAACCTATCGGTTGGGATGCGTTTGGTCTGCCGGCAGAAGGCGCGGCAGTCAAAAATAATACCGCTCCTGCCCCGTGGACTTATTCCAACATTGAGTACATGAAAAACCAGTTAAAAATGCTGGGCTTTGGCTATGACTGGGATCGTGAAGTGACGACCTGTACGCCGGAATACTATCGCTGGGAACAGTGGTTCTTCACCCAATTGTACGAAAAGGGTCTGGTATACAAAAAAACCTCCGCCGTTAACTGGTGCCCACATGACCTGACGGTTCTCGCCAATGAGCAGGTTATTGATGGCTGCTGCTGGCGTTGTGATTCTCAGGTTGAACGTAAAGAGATCCCACAATGGTTCATCAAGATCACCGATTACGCAGAAGAGTTGCTTAATGATCTGGATAAACTGGAAGATTGGCCTGAACAGGTCAAGACCATGCAGCGCAACTGGATTGGCCGTTCTGAAGGGGTCGAAATCACCTTCAATGTGGCTGACAGCCAGGAAACACTGACCGTTTATACCACTCGCCCGGATACTTTCATGGGAGCAACCTATGTCGCCGTCGCGGCGGGTCACCCGCTGGCAAAACAGGCGGCGGAAAATAATCCTGAGCTGGCCGAATTCATCAACGAATGCCGTAATACCAAAGTTGCCGAAGCGGATATGGCAACCATGGAGAAGAAAGGTGTACCAACAGGCCTGTTTGTCATTCACCCATTGACCAACGAAAAGATCGCTATCTGGGCTGCCAATTTTGTCCTGATGGAATACGGCACAGGCGCTGTTATGGCGGTTCCAGCGCACGATCAACGCGATTGGGAATTTGCCACCAAGTACAACCTGCCAATGAAAGCCGTTATCCTTGACAACGAAGGCAATGTACCCAACCTTCAGGACGCGGCGGCTACGGATAAAAATGCCCTGGTCAATTCCGGTGAATTCAGCGGCCTGAACCATGAAGCAGGCTTCAATGCTATCGCTGACAAACTGGTTGCCATGGGTGTCGGCCAACGTAAAGTGAATTACCGCCTGCGTGACTGGGGTGTTTCCCGCCAACGTTATTGGGGCGCCCCAATTCCAATGGCAACACAGGAAGATGGCACGGTGGTTCCTGTTCCAGCCGATCAATTACCGGTCATTTTGCCGGAAGATGTTGTGATGGATGGGATCACCAGCCCAATCAAGGCTGATCCTGAATGGGCAAAAACCACCATTAACGGCCAACCGGCGCTGCTTGAAACCGATACCTTTGATACCTTCATGGAATCCTCATGGTATTACGCGCGCTATACCTGCCCAGATTATGATAAAGGTATGCTGGACCCGGCGGCGGCTAACTATTGGTTGCCCGTGGATCAATACATTGGTGGTATTGAACACGCCATCATGCACCTGATGTATTTCCGTTTCTTCCATAAATTGATGCGCGATACTGGTCTGGTCAACTCGGATGAACCCGCTAAGCGCCTGCTGTGCCAAGGCATGGTTCTGGCTGAAGCCTTCTACTACACAGGTAACAGCGGCGAGAAAGTCTGGGTATCTCCGGCTGATGCCATTGTTGAGCGTGATGAGAAAGGCCGCTTTGTGAAAGCAACGGATAAAGATGGCCATGAACTGGTTTATACCGGCATGAGCAAGATGTCGAAATCCAAGAACAACGGCATCGATCCCCAAACGATGGTCGATAAATACGGCGCGGATACCGTCCGTCTGTTCATGATGTTTGCCGCACCACCAGAGCTAACACTGGAATGGCAAGAATCTGGCGTGGAAGGGGCTAACCGCTTCCTGAAACGTGTTTGGCGTCTGGTTTACGAACACAGCAACAAAGGGGCAACTCAGCCACTGGATGTTAATAACCTGACGACAGAACAGAAAGATCTGCGCCGTGACTTGCACAAAACCATCGCGAAAGTCACTGATGATATTGGTCGCCGTCAAGCGTTCAATACCGCCGTTGCCGCCATCATGGAGCTGATGAATAAACTGACGCGTGCACCACAGGAAACAGAGCAAGATCGCGCCCTGATGCAAGAAGCACTCATTGCGGTTGTCCGTATGCTTTCACCTATCACGCCACACGCTTGCTTTGTGATGTGGAGAGCGCTTGGCAATGAGGGCGACATTGACACGGCGGCATGGCCACAAGCTGATGAGCAGGCCATGGTAGACGATACTAAACTGGTCATTATTCAGATTAATGGTAAGGTGCGTGGTCGCATTACTGTACCCGCAGATGCAGCAAAAGAGCACGTCCAAGAGATGGCGACACAAGAACACAGTGTGAAGAAATATCTTGAAGACGTCAGTATCCGCAAAGTCATCTATGTTCCAGGTAAATTACTGAATCTGGTTGTAGGTTGATAATTGTAGGCTGATAACAGGAGATTCTATTTGTGGTAAAACGTGTGGTAAGAAGTGGTGTAGGTAATCATCTACGACATCATATTTTCACGTTGTTGCTCGGGTTGGCGGTGCTGGTCACCGCTGGCTGCGGTTTTCATCTTCGGGGCACAACACAAGTACCAAAAGAGCTTCAAACATTGCAATTAAGTTCTGGTGACCCTTACGGGCCTCTGGCACGTGCAGTACGTCAGCAACTTCGTCTTAATGATGTCAAAATTATTGAAAATGGCGATGCTTCAGTACCTATCCTGAAACTGGTTGGTTCTAATGAAAATAAAGAGACAGTTTCTGTCTTTCAGGATGGCAAATCGGCAGAACGTCTGTTGGTACTGAGTGTTGATGCTCAGGTTCTGATGCCGGATGGCAGCATCTATCCATTGCGGGCAAAGGTTGATCGTTCTTTCTTCGATAACCCGTTGGAAGCGCTGGCAAAAGATGCAGAAAATGAACTGGTTCAACAGGAAATGCGCGAACAGGCTGCCCGTCAGCTAATGCGCCAATTATTGACCGTTCATAGTGCAGAGCTCCTGAAAGCCGAAGAAAAACAGAAAGCGGCGGCTACACAGAAACCATGATCCGACTTTATCCTGAACAACTTTTCTCGCAGCTCAATGAAGGGCTGCGAGGCAGCTACCTGTTGTGGGGCAACGAACCCTTACTCTTGCAGGAAAGTCAGGACAACATCCGCAAAGTGGCTGAACAGCATGGATTTATGGAGCATTTCACCTTCGCATTGGATAACCATACCGATTGGGATGAAATTTTCAGTCTCTGTCAGTCACTTAGCCTATTTGCCAACCGTCAGTCCCTTAACCTGCTGCTGCCGGAAAATGGTCCTAATGCCGCAATGGCAGAACGGCTGACCAAACTGTCGGGGCTGCTGCATGCTGATATTTTGCTGATATTACGTGGACACAAGCTCACCAAGGCGCAGGAAAACAGCCCGTGGTTCAAGGCGATTGGGCAAAATGGCGTCTACGTCAGTTGCCTGACACCTGAGCAGAATCGCCTGCCACAATGGGTGGCACAACGCGCCAAAAACAAGGGACTATTACTGGAAAATGAAGCCAATCAACTCCTGTGCTATTGCTATGAAGGAAACTTATTGGCACTGGCTCAGGCTCTGGAACGTCTTTCCCTGCTCTATCCTGATAATCGATTGACACTTCCTCGTGTAGAAGAAGCCATCAGTGATGCGGCTCACTTTTCCCCCTATCATTGGGTTGATGCTTTGCTGGCCGGAAAAATAAAACGGGCATGGCATATATTGAAACAACTTCGCCAGGAAGATACTGAGGCGGTTATTTTGCTGCGTACTGTACAGCGGGAGCTCATGCTACTTCTGGTACTTAAGCGTCAATATACCACTACTCCGTTGAAGGCTTTGTTTGATCAACACAAGGTTTGGCAAAATCGCCGGGCATTGCTGTCAACCGCATTACAGCGTCTGTCACAACGAGAACTGCAATCTGCCATCCATTTGTTGACCCAGATGGAACTGCGTGTCAAACAGGATTATAGCCAATCCATTTGGGCTGACCTGGAAACGCTTTCTATGTTGTTATGCGGAAAACCATTACCAGAGAACTTCCTGAATGCCTGACTCTATTGATTCCATCAAGACCGACGCTCAAAATATTAACTCAGCAAATACGGCCTCTCCGGTAATTCAGGCGCTATTCGGGGGTACATTCGATCCCATTCATTATGGTCATTTGCGGCCTGTGGAAGCCTTGGCTCAATTAGTGGGACTCAAACAGGTTATCTTATTACCTAATCACGTTCCCCCACACCGCCCTCAACCAGAAGCAACGGCCCAACAACGGCTGGAAATGGTTCGTCTGGCCGTGCGGGATAACCCGCTGTTTACTGTGGATACCCGTGAGCTGGAACGACAATCGCCCTCTTACACCATAGAAACGCTGAAATCCTTTCGTCAGGAAATCGGTGAACAACACCCACTGGCATTCATTATTGGGCAAGACTCATTACAAACTCTCCATACCTGGTATAAGTGGGAAGAACTGCTCGATATTTGTCATCTGTTGGTCTGCTCCCGCCCCGGTTATCAAAGCCAACTTTCGGCTCCGGGCATGCAATCATGGCTTGAAAAGCACCAAATAAGTTCTCCACTCCCATTAAGCCAAAAACCACACGGTTATATTTACCCGGCCGCCACGCCGTTATTAAACATTTCAGCAACGGATATTCGCCAACGTCACCAGCAAGGGATAAGCTGTGATGATTTGCTTCCTCCATCGATACAAAATTATATCGATTCACAGGGGCTATATAAGAAATAACAAGACTATGCGGTGACTTGCAGCTAACTCGCTTACTTTTATAGAGATTGGCATGCTATTATTCTGCGTTACTTAACCAATTTGATGAAATAAAGGTGATCCTTTTGCAAGGCACAGAACTACAACAATTTGTTATTGATAAGCTTGAAGATTCCAAAGCACAAGATATTGTTTCTATAGATGTTCGCGGAAAATCCAGCATTACTGACTGTATGATCATCTGCACCGGAACATCAAACCGCCACCTGATGTCTGTGGCTGATAATCTGGTGGATGACTGCCGCGAAGCTGGCATCATGCCGTTAGGTGTTGAAGGACAAGGCATTTCAGACTGGATAGTCGTCGATCTTGGCGAAATCATGGTCCATGTTATGCAGGAAGACAGCCGCCGTATGTACGAATTGGAAAAACTCTGGAGCTGAGTTTGAAGTTACAACTGGTCGCTGTAGGAACAAAAATGCCGGACTGGGTACAGACCGGCTTCATGGATTATTTGCATCGTTTTCCCAAGGATATGCCTTTTGAGCTGATTGAAATCCCCGCGGGAAAACGGGGTAAAAATGCGGATATCAAGCGCATTCTGGAAAAAGAAGGCGAACAGATGCTGGCCGCTGTTGGTAAAGGCAACCGTATTGTGACACTGGATATTCCAGGCGCTCGCTGGGATACCCCACAATTAGCACAGCAGCTTGAACGCTGGAAGCTGGATGGCAGAAATGTCAGTCTGTTGATTGGTGGCCCTGAAGGTTTGGCGCCAGCCTGCAAAGCCGCCGCGGAACAAAGCTGGTCACTTTCTCCCTTAACCCTGCCACATCCTCTTGTACGGGTTCTGGTTGCGGAAAGCCTTTATCGAGCGTGGAGCATCACGACTAACCACCCTTATCATCGGGAATAAATTGGGTAATCTAACACCGTGAATTCTGGCAATGGGATGAAGAATCAACGAACCCCTTTTCGCGATCACTCGGCTGAATCGGCCTTATTCATACGCCGCGCACTCGTGGCGTTTGTCGGCGTTATCATTTTAACGGGCATCCTGATTGCCAATCTCTATCATCTCCAGATTACCCGCCATGAAGATTACCAAACCCGCTCGAATGGCAATCGCATTAAACTCGTTCCCATCGCGCCAAGCAGGGGCATCATTTATGACCGTAATGGCACACCGCTGGCAACTAACCGAACCATTTATCAGCTAGAAATCGTGCCACAAAAAGTCGCTGATCTTGATAAGACACTCAATGAGCTGCGCTCTGTCGTTGGGCTTACCGATGAAGATATCGAGACCTTCCAAAAAGAGCGTCAACGTGCACGTCGTTTTACTGCCATTCCCCTAAAAACATCATTGAACTCAGTTCAGGTTGCCCGGTTCTCCGTCAATCAATATCGTTTTACCGGGCTGGAAATCAAGGGCTACCAACGTCGCTATTATCCTTATGGCTCCGCCCTCACCCATGTGATCGGCTATGTCGCCAAAATCAACGATAAGGATGTCGAACGGCTGGAAAAAGAAGGTATTCTGCCAGACTACTCCGCTACCCATGATATCGGGAAACTGGGCATTGAACGTTATTATGAATCCATCCTGCATGGCAAACCCGGTTATGAAGAAGTCGAAGTCAACAATCGGGGGAAAGTGATCCGCCAACTGCATGAACAGCCGCCACAGGCTGGCAAAGATATTTACCTGTCAATCGATTTAGAACTGCAAACCTATATTGAAGAGATACTGACAACCAGCCGTGCCGGTGTCGTGGTTACCGATCCCCGTACCGGGGAAGTGTTGGCGATGGTGTCCAACCCCAGCTACGATCCGAATCTGTTTGTCGATGGCATTTCGAGCAAGGACTATAAATCCCTGCTCAATGACCCCAATCGCCCCTTAATTAACCGGGCCACACAAGGGGCTTACCCACCCGCATCAACGGTAAAACCGTTTATTGCCGTTGCCGCCCTCAGCAGTGATGTGATTACCAAGAACACCACGACCAATAATCCCGGTTGGTGGCAACTGCCAGGCTCAGACAAACGTTACCGTGACTGGAAACGCTGGGGGCATGGCAAGCTGAATGTCCATAAAGCCATTGTCGAATCAGCGGATACTTTTTTCTATCAACTCGCCTATGATATGGGTATCGATAGACTGTCTGAATGGATGACAAAATTTGGCTATGGCGAATTTACGGGCATTGATTTGAAAGAAGAAAATCCCGGCAATATGCCTAACCGTGAATGGAAACTCAAACGCTATAAAAAGCCGTGGTATCAAGGCGATACGATTTCCGTGGGTATCGGCCAAGGATACTGGACGGCAACGCCTATGCAGATGGTTAAGGCCCTGATGATCTTGATTAATGATGGTGAAGTGAAAACACCGCATTTCCTGATGAATACTCGTGTCAATGGCGAAATGCAACCTTACCAGCCCCCACTCCAAGAACCTATTGGGGATATTCATTCTGGCTATTGGGAAATCGCCAAAGATGGCATGTATGGTGTTGCCAATGCCCCAAATGGCACAGCCCGCCGATCCTTTGCCGGTACGCCCTATAAAGCGGCCGTTAAATCAGGGACGGCTCAGGTTTTCAGTTATGAAACCTACAATGCCAGCAAACTGGCTGAACATCTGCGTGATCACAAGTTGATGATTGCCTTTGCACCCTATGACAATCCAACGGTTGCCGTTTCCATCATCCTTGAAAATGGGGGATCTGGACCGCCTGTCGGCACGATCGTTCGTCAAATTCTGGATCATATTTTACTTAGGTCTACCAAAAAAGATGCTAATTGAGTAATACCATGACAGACTCATCAAACAAGGTTCCTTTTTGGACCCGGCTACATATCGATATTCCATTACTGTTATGCGTAGTGGCATTGCTGGCCTACAGTCTTTTCATTATGTGGAGTGCCAGTGGGCAAGACGTTGATATGATGGAGCGTAAAATAGGGCAGGTCATCATGGGGCTTATCGTGATGATCGTCTTCGCTCAGATCCCGCCACGCATATACGAAAATTGGGCACCTTATCTCTATATTGCCTGTGTCATTCTGCTGATCTTTGTTGATGTTTTTGGCCAGATTAGTAAGGGAGCGCAGCGTTGGCTGGATCTGGGCATTGTGCGTTTCCAACCATCAGAAATTGCCAAAATCGCCGTCCCCTTGATGGTCGCTCGCTTTATGAATCGGGATCTCTGCCCGCCTTCACTGAAAAACACCGGCATTGCACTGGTCTTGACCTTTGTCCCTACCCTATTGGTCGCAGCGCAACCCGATTTAGGCACCTCGATTCTGATTGCCGCTTCCGGGGTCTTTATCCTGTTTTTAGCGGGAATGAATTGGAAGCTCATCGGCGTTGCCGTGTTACTGCTGGCCTGTTTTATTCCCATATTGTGGTTTTTCCTGATGCACGATTACCAGCGTGCCCGCGTGATGATGTTATTGGACCCAGAAAGTGATCCCTTGGGCAAAGGCTATCATATCATTCAGTCCAAAATTGCCATTGGCTCAGGGGGAATATTTGGCAAAGGTTGGCTACAAGGCACCCAATCACAGTTGGAATTCCTGCCGGAACGACATACCGACTTTATTTTCGCGGTTCTGTCTGAAGAATTGGGGTTGATTGGCGTGCTTATTTTGCTCGGCCTCTACTTGCTGGTGATTGTGCGTGGTTTGTTTATTGCCACCAAAGCACAGAATACCTTTGGCCGGGTGATGGTCGGCGGGTTGATACTGATTTTCTTTGTCTATGTTTTTGTCAATATCGGCATGGTAAGCGGTATCCTGCCGGTCGTCGGTGTTCCCCTGCCGTTGATCAGTTATGGGGGATCAGCATTAATTGTCCTGATGGCGGGGTTCGGCATTATCATGTCGATACATACGCATCGTAAGTTATTGTCCAAAAGTTTATGAGGAAGAAGTTTCATGCGTCAACAGTGCCTTATACTTAGCGTCGTAGCAGTATTGATGTCAGGCTGTACTATAACCGATAACGATCGAACCTCTTCCCTTCCCCCCATTCCAACGCGGGATGTTTTGGGCGCTGAACCTCAATATGAGCCTTATCACCCCAGCGCGAATCAAGACTATCAGCGGGATGGGCAAACCTATCACATCGTGCAAGACCTTGCTCACTTTAGCCAAACCGGTTATGCCAGTAAGTTCGGTGAAGAATCCACTGGAAAACTCACTGCCATTGGTGAACGCGCCAGCCCCTACGCTTTAACGGCAGCACACCCGACACTGCCTATTCCAAGTTATGTTCGTGTCACTAACTTAAGCAACGGACGCATGATGATTGTTAGGGTCAATGATCGAGGCCCTTACAATAAGCCGGGAAAAATCATTGAATTATCTTATGCCGCAGCAGAGCGTCTCAATTTGATGCCGCAAAGCAAAGTGAAATTGGAGGGTATTCTCGTTTCACCTGATGGTTCGCTTTCCGGTCTGGGAACAAAAGGATCGACGATTGTTAAGCAGAGCTTTGCATTACCTGAAAGGCCTAATCTTACTTCCCAAATATCAACTCCTCCTGAGATGACAGACAATTCTGCCGGCGAAAATACCGTAAAGCAGCCACCAGCCGAACAAAACTTGACTGAAAGTACAACAGGCCAGCCTGTTACGCTCCCTGCAACGACATCACCTGCCCCTGAATCAACAAACGGTTACATGGTGCAAGTCGGCGCCGTCAGCGTTGAACAAAAAGCCAAAGAATGGCAACAGTCATTGAGCCAGCGCTTTAATGTACAAGGGCGCATTACCCAATTTGGTAACGTCTATCGTGTTCAATTGGGGCCGTTCAATAACCGTCAGCAAGCGCAGGAACTACAGAAAAAATTAACCGATCAGATGCAGCAATCCTCTTTTATTGTTGCTCCCTGATTGATGAAACTTAATCGCGATAATAAAATGTCAGCTTTTTTTTCATTTGTTATTATATCGCCTACTATCAATCCTTCTCTCACGGATGTTATCTAATCAATCATGAAATACCTAGTTACTTCCCGTTTTATCAAAAGTGTCACTTTTGGCATTGCCCTGGCTGCCAGCATTTCTGCATCTGCCAACGCGGATGATAATTTCAAGACCATGATCCCCGGTGTACCAGAACTGGATTCAGAAGCCTATATTCTGATTGATTACAACTCAGGAAAGGTATTAGCTGAAAAGAATGCGGATATCCGCCGCGATCCCGCCAGTTTGACCAAAATGATGACCAGCTATGTTATTGGTCAGGCCATCAAATCAGGAAAAATCGGCCAGAATGATATCGTTACAGTAGGTAAAGATGCTTGGGCAACGGGTAATCCGATCTTTAAAGGCTCATCCTTAATGTTTTTAAAACCGGGTGACCAAGTTTCTGTCGCGATGCTCTCCCGCGGTATCAACTTGCAATCTGGCAACGACGCCTGTGTCGCTATGGCAGATTATGTGGCAGGCAGCCAAGATGCCTTCGTCAACCTGATGAATCAATATGTGCAAAGTCTGGGGCTGAAAAATACCCATTTTCAAACTGTTCATGGTCTGGATGCCAACGGTCAATATAGCTCTGCCCATGATATGGCACTGATTGGGCAGGCCCTCATCCGCGATGTACCGGATGAATATTCTATTTACAAAGAAAAAGAGTTTACTTACAACAATATCCGTCAGCCTAATCGTAATGGCTTACTCTGGGATCAGAGCCTGAATGTTGACGGTATTAAAACAGGCCACACCAGCGGCGCAGGATATAACCTGGTTGCTTCTGCTACCGAAGGCAATATGCGCCTGATTTCTGCGGTGATGGGCAGTCCAACCTTCAAGGGACGTGAAACCGACAGCAAAAAATTACTGACATGGGGCTTCCGTTTCTTTGAAACAGTTTCACCACTGCAAGTCGGTAAAGAATTCGCCTCAGAACCCATTTGGTTTGGTGATACAGATAAGGTTCAACTGGGTGTTGACAAAGATGTTTACCTAACGATCCCTCGTGGCCGCTTAAAAGACCTGAAAGCCAGCTATGTATTGGATAATACCGAACTACATGCACCACTGGCTAAAAATCAAGTTGTTGGCACGATCAACTTCCAGCTTGATGGCAAAACCATCGAACAACGTCCATTGGTCGTGATGCAGGAAGTCCAAGAAGGTGGTTTTTTCAGCCGCATCATCGACTATATCCGACTGATGTTCCATCACTGGTTCGGTTAATCGCTTGAAAGCCTTATATTAATCAAATATCGTTATAAAATTATCACGCCACGGCCAATCCATTGTCATGATGCCGTGGCAAATCTATTTCAGGAGCGCCCATGAAAACGAAATTAAATGAATTACTTGAATTCCCCTGCTCATTCACCTACAAAGTCATGGGGCTGGCTCAACCTGAGCTGGTGGATCAAGTGATTGAAGTCGTTCAGCGCCATGCACCGGGCGACTATTCTCCAGTGGTGAAACCAAGCAGCAAAGGTAACTACCATTCCGTATCCATTACCATTAATGCAACGCATATTGAGCAAGTTGAAACGTTGTATGAAGAGTTGGGTAATCTGGAACTGGTGCGTGTTGTACTGTAATTGCGTTTCCTGTCGGAACACGCTTTACTCTCTTAACATCATATGCTGATGTACAAATCAGCAAAGTTTGATGTCTCTAATGCCAATGGCAGGAAAATAGCCGAATATAGCCGAATATAGGGAAACCGTATTCGGCTATTGTTTAAAAACGCCAAAACGCTTTTGAGCATAAAATCAATATGGGATAAATTTCAAGCCTTCCCAATAACATAGCTGCGCACATCATCCATTTTGCTATCGGGTCAAGAGCACCGAAACCTTGTGCCGTCACACCCCACCCTATTCCCATGTTATTGATACAAGCCGCAGCGGTGGCAAATGACGTCATAAAATCATAACCGAGCAGGTTCAAAGCCCAGATAAAGAAACAGCTAAAAAAGACATAGAGGAAGAAGAAGCCCCAAACAGAGCGCAGCACCCTTTCCTGAACCACCGATTTGCCCACTTTAATCGTTGAGATGGCATTTGGGTGAATGAGCTGGTTAATTTCACTGACACTCTGTTTTGTCAGGATCATAAAGCGCAGGGCTTTAATACCTCCACACGTTGACCCCACGCAGCCACCAAAAAAGCTCACGGCCAACAGCAGCAATACCGTATGGGGAGGCCATTGGGCGTAATCAGAGATCGACAAACCATTATCCGTCATCATGGAACTGGTCATGAAAAAGCCGTGAACAAAGGCTTCTTTCACGCCATACATGCCTGAACGGTATAATTCTATCCAGATAATGGCGACTATCGCCGCCAGTACCAGTAAGAAAAATTGCAGTTCAGCATTCTTTAGCAATGGTTTTAAACTTCTGCGTGTCAAAGCAACAAAATAAAGCGCAAAGTTGACGGCTGACAGTACCGAAAAAATGCCCCCTACCATTTCAATGGCCGCACTGTCGTAATAACCGAGGCTTTCATTGCGGGTAGAAAATCCCCCCAGGGAAACCGTTGAGATCCCATGACAGACGGCATCAAACCACGACATGCCTGCCGCCCAGAAACTGGCTGAACATAGCCCTCCCAGCAACAGATATACTACCCACAAGCTTTTGGCACTGTCTGCAAGCCGTGGGGTTAATCGTTCTTCTTTGAAGGGGCCTGGCATTTCTGATTGATAAAGTTTGGCACCACCAATCCCCAGCAAAGGTAAGATGGCAACGGCAAGCACAATGACACCCAATCCGCCAATAAAATTGAGTTGAGCACGATAATAGAGTACAGAATTGGGCAAGGCAGAGACATCATTCAATACTGTGGCGCCTGTGGTCGTAATACCCGAAATTCCTTCAAACATCGCATCCACCAGATTGATGT
The DNA here is from genome assembly GCF_028599065.1 of Xenorhabdus sp. PR6a. Taxonomy (NCBI): domain Bacteria; kingdom Pseudomonadati; phylum Pseudomonadota; class Gammaproteobacteria; order Enterobacterales; family Morganellaceae; genus Xenorhabdus; species Xenorhabdus sp. PR6a. Next base: position 104,249 of record NZ_JAQRFJ010000002.1, read on the forward strand.
TTAAATTTTTATCAAGCACAAAAGGCAAGGCACTGAGCAAAGAGAACAACAACCAGAAGAGTACAATGATAAGAAATCCATCTTGCGTACTGGGTTGCGCCTTGGTTTTACGAGTAAAGAACCAGCCGACTCCCCCTGCAACCAAGCCAATGACAAGGGTCTCAAAAAAGGCAAAAACACTTTTTTCTTTATAAAATAAAGCCACAAAAATAGGCAGCAACATTGAGAGGCTGTAAAGGAGCACCAAAAAACTACAAAGGTGCCCAACAATAAGAAGTTGGTTTTTTTTGACCATCTGTTAGCTCAAACAGAGATTAAAGGGAAAATCATCAAGATATATCACCATAATAATATAAAATTAAAACATATTCTTCTAATTAACAATATTATTGCATTAAGGCATTCTCAAACTGGTGGGAATCCTCTTACGGCGTTATACTGACGGGCACTTTTTGTTAACGAATGATGAAATTCCCATTGCAACATAACACCGTTATCTTACGCCAGTTAGGTATTCAGCCCTACGAACCGGTTTCAGATGCTATGCACCAGTTCACCGAGCAGCGTACTGCGGAAACACCTGATGAAATCTGGCTTGTCCAACATGAAAAAGTCTTTACGCAAGGTCAGGCCGGCAAAGCCGAGCATATCCTTGCAGCCGGTGATATCCCTGTCATCCAGTCAGACAGGGGAGGACAGGTGACTTATCACGGCCCCGGACAGCAGGTCATGTATGTTTTGATTGACTTGAAGCGGTCAAAAATCGGGGTTCGCCAATTGGTCACTTCTATTGAAAATACGGTGATCGAAACATTGGCACATTTTGGTGTGGAAGCCTATGCCCGCTCAGATGCCCCCGGCGTTTATGTTGCAGGTAACAAAATCTGTTCCCTTGGGCTACGTATCCGCAAAGGATGCTCTTTTCACGGTCTGGCACTGAACATTGCCATGGACTTACACCCCTTTTTACGCATAAATCCTTGTGGTTATGCCGGAATGCAAATGATCCAACTCAGTGACTTTGTTGCCGGAGTAACCATCGAAGATGTACAACCTGTTCTGGTGGAAAAATTCTGTCAGATCTTGGGATTCCAACTAATCGATACCAACTCGTCGATAAAAGATGATATAATTTTTTAACAATTTTCAAAAAAATTTGAATGGATTTATCTGCCTTGACATTTTTTCATCATTATCAGGCAGTAAATCAAAATCTGAAGAATATAACTGGAACCAGCACGATTATGAGTAAACCAATTCAGATGGAACGCGGTGTCAAATACCGCGACGCAGACAAGATGGCTTTGATCCCTGTGAAGACAATCGCCACAGAACGTGAAGCACTCTTGCGTAAACCTGAGTGGATGAAAATCAAACTTCCTGCGGATTCCAGCCGCATTCAAGGTATCAAAGCAGCAATGCGCAAAAATGGGCTGCATTCCGTCTGTGAAGAAGCCTCCTGCCCTAACCTTGCAGAGTGTTTTAACCACGGAACCGCCACCTTTATGATCCTTGGCGCCATCTGTACCCGTCGCTGCCCATTCTGTGACGTCGCCCACGGCCGCCCGAATGCACCTGATGCCAATGAACCGACTAAGCTCGCACAGACCATCCAGGATATGGGGCTGCGTTATGTCGTTATTACCTCGGTTGACCGTGACGATTTACGTGACGGCGGGGCGCAACATTTTGCTGACTGTATCACGGCTATTCGTGAAAAAAATCCATCAATTAAGATCGAAACTTTAGTACCTGATTTTCGCGGCCGCATGGATCGTGCGCTGGAAATTCTGACCGCAACACCTCCCGATGTCTTCAACCACAATCTGGAAAATGTGCCACGGGTTTATCGTCAAGTTCGTCCGGGGGCTAACTATGATTGGTCGTTGAAACTACTGGAGAAATTTAAAGAAGCGCATCCAGATATCCCAACGAAATCAGGTTTGATGGTGGGGTTGGGTGAAACCAACGAAGAAATTTTAGCGGTTATGCGCGATTTGCGCAGCCACGGGGTCACGATGCTGACCCTGGGGCAATATTTACAGCCAAGCCGCCATCACCTGCCAGTACAGCGTTATGTCAGCCCTGCTGAATTTGATGAAATGAAAGAAGCCGCATTAGAAATGGGCTTTACCCATGCGGCTTGTGGCCCGTTTGTGCGCTCTTCTTACCATGCTGACTTGCAGGCTAAGGGCGTAGAAGTCAAATAAGCTGTTGCCACCATCATGATGAATCTTATTGCCATATTTATCGGTGGTGGCTTGGGTAGTGTACTACGCTGGCTCATCAGTCTCCGCCTGAACAATCCATCTTCCCCAATCGCCGTTGGTACGCTGACGGCGAATTGCATTGGCGCATTTATTATTGGGTTGGGTTTGGCCTATTTTAATAAAGCCACACATCTCAATCCGGTTTGGCGGCTAATGCTAATGACAGGTTTCTGCGGCGGGCTAACAACCTTTTCCACTTTTTCGGCTGAAGTCATTTATTTATTACAAACGGGAAAAACAGATTGGGCACTGTTCACTATTCTGGCAAATGTGATCGGTTCATTGCTGATGACTGCACTGGCTTTCGCGGTAATAAGCAAACTTTAATGATTTGATAAGACGCTAGAAGTTAATAAGAATAAAAAAACCCGTTATCAAAACGGGTTTTCAAAATGCGGGATTTGAAATTAGATTGCGACAACGTTCGCAGCAGATGGACCTTTCGCACCCTCAGTGATTTCAAACTCTACTTTTTGGCCTTCAGCCAGAGTCTTGAATCCGTTAGACTGAATGGCGGAAAAGTGTACGAAAACATCTTTGCTACCATCTTCTGGAGTGATAAAACCGAATCCTTTGGATTCATTAAACCACTTAACGTTACCTTTAATTTTAGACATCAAAACTTACCTTTATAAAAAAGACACGAACTCAGTGTCGCGTACAGTACAACAAATAATATCGTCCACTGTCTGCAACATAGATCACGAAATATATAACCGAATGTAAAAAAACACACTTTTTGTTTAATTACACTGATTGATTTTATACGCCAATGGTGATTTCACAAATAAATTAGCGTTTTATTTTAATTCTGTTTACTTTTCTCCTTTCTGTTTTTTTCATGATCGAGTAGCCACCCTTTGATATCCAGCCCACCGGTATAGCCAACCAATTTACCGTCATGCCCAATCACTCGATGACAAGGCACAATTAATGAAATAGGATTGCGTGAATTCGCCATACCGACTGCACGACAATAATTTACCGATCCCAACGTGAGTGCCAATTGTTTATAACTCCACATTTCGCCATAAGGAATGTGACAAAGCTGCTGCCAAACGCGCTTTTGGAATTCAGTTCCCTGCATACTTAAAGGAACGGTAAATGTGAGCCGCTTCCCTTTGAAATATTCCTGTAATTCTTTCGCGCACTGCTTGGTAATCGTGCTTTTTGATTCTGATGCTTTCTTTTCGTTGACGAAATAGATACTGGTTACTCCTTCATCGTCCGCAGTGATATGTACATAAGGCTTGGGAAATCCTTCTGGAGTATTCAGGTAATGATGATACATAAACTACCTCCATTTAATTTATTATTAAAAATTTCTGTACTAGCCTAAAGCTCTCATTCATCAATTTGCAATGATGAATTCGGTTACACATCTGACAATTTGATAAAGAAACCATCGCGCCCTCTGACAATTAAAATTATGGCTCTGCCAATAAGTTATGACACTTTATTTTTAATGTCACCTGTTTAAAAAAGACTTAAACACCATATATAGACAAAATAATTAAACTTACCACCATATATAGTGTAAATTTCACAAATAAATTACCTCAATACAATACACATATGTTAGATTTTATTATTACTAATTAATATTATACCCAGAAATTTTACCAAAAGCGTTATCATTTATGGCAAACAAAAACAACGATCAGGGGATAATTCCCCTAAAAGAGATACACTACACTGCCGGCGATGAACACAATGGTACGAACAAGCCCGTTATACCCAATCATTAAAAGCGTTAACGCACAAACTGTGTGAAACCCATCCGATATAATGGATTTCAATTCACAATGTGTGACTCTACATAACCATTTAACTATGTAATTATAGATAATTTCTAAAGCTTTCACCTATTTTTCAGTTCTCTATCCATAAAGTATACCGTTTGACGCAGCAAGAAATAATTTTTAGCTTGCAGACAGTTCATCCGTTATTTCACTAGCCCTTAGATATTAAACTCTGTTCTATTAACGTATTGCTTAATATCAGATATACTGATAACCTGATAATTAAAACAATTCATGATCATCTATTTTAATTTTCTGAAAAACTTCAAAATAAGCTAAAAATATAAATTAAACGCTACTGAACAATATTATAAATCCACTTCACACTACAAAAAAACCCTTGATAACAAAAAGATAGAAAAAATAATCCTAAAAAACCTCATATTCAAAGTTTAATTTGATAAATTAATATCAAAAAAATCACTTTCTAATTCCAATATTACGTCACGAGAAAACATCACTTTTTTATTAATGACTTTTAAATAAGGGGTTGTCAACATATTTCAATATGCTAGGGTATATATTGGTAAAATAGCGCTGGAGTAATTGACCGAAATATATCAACAACCTATCATCAACAACAGGAAAATATTTATTTCATGACAATTAAACTTGAAGTTAAAAATCTCTATAAAATATTTGGTGATAACCCTGAGCCGGCATTTCAGCTATTAGCGTCTAGCCTCAGCAAAGAGCAAATATTTGAAAAAACAGGTCTCACCGTCGGTGTTCAAGATGTCAATCTGGCCATTGAAGAAGGCGAAATATTTGTGATCATGGGATTATCGGGTTCAGGTAAATCCACACTAGTACGTCTTCTCAATCGTCTGATTGAACCCACCAAAGGCCATGTACTTATCGACGGAGAAGATATTTCTACCATCACAGAAACTCAGTTACGGCATGTTCGCCGTAGTAAGATCAGCATGGTTTTCCAGTCTTTTGCGCTGATGCCGCATTTGAATATTCTGGAGAATACCGCATTTGGCATGGAGCTTGCGGGCATTCCCAAAGAAGAGCGCCATCAAACAGCACTTGAAACGCTGAAACAAGTCAACTTGGAAAGCTACGCCCTATCCTATCCCGATGAACTTTCCGGTGGTATGCAGCAACGTATTGGGTTAGCCAGAGCCTTAGCCAACAATCCCGATATTCTGTTAATGGATGAAGCCTTCTCAGCCCTTGATCCGCTTATCCGTACCGAAATGCAGGATGAATTATTGCGCCTGCAAGGGGAACATCAACGCACGGTGGTTTTTATTTCCCACGATTTGGATGAAGCCATGCGTATCGGCGATCGCATTGCCATCATGCAGGGCGGTGTTGTCGTTCAGATCGGCACACCCGATGAAATCATGAATAAGCCCGCTAATGATTATGTCAAAACTTTTTTCCGTGGTGTGGATATCAGCCATGTTTTCTCAGCGAAAGATATTGCCCGCCGTCAGCCGGAGACTCTGCTTCATGTCGCAACAGGTTTTGATCCTCGTTCTGCGTTAAAAGTGCTGGATAATGAAGACAGAAACTATGGCTATTTGATCGAAAAAGGCCAGAAGTTTGTTGGCGTGGTCTCTGTCAACTCCCTGCAACAAGCATTGGCAGAAGAAAAATCCATTAAACATGCCATATTGGAAAAACCAACCGCCGTTGCGGCTGATATTCCGCTGAATGAATTGATATCCACCGTCGCACAATCTCCCTGCGCCGTTCCTGTCGTCAGTGATAATAGTCGTTATTTAGGTGTCATTTCCAAAGGAATATTACTACAGGCCTTAGATAAGGAGGCACCCAATGAGCAATAACTCACCACAGACAGTCACTGATCCCACAGCTGGCAGTGATCCCTGGATGGACAGTACCACGATTTCTCCCCCATCAAACTCTGATTGGCTAAATCCATCTGCAACCGATATCCCGCCCGAACATTTTAGTCTCATGTCACCTTTTCAGCATAAGCTCATTCCGTTTGATTCATGGGTGACCCATATTGTTGATTGGGTTGTCGTACATTTCCGGCCTGTTTTTCAAGTCATCCGCGTTCCGGTAGATTTTGTCCTCAGTGGTTTTGAACAATTCCTGACAACCTTGCCGCCGCCCATCACCATTTTGTTTTTTGCATTACTGGCCTGGCAACTTGCCAGTGCAAGAATCGGCGTGATTTCCTTAATTTCACTGATCATGATCGGCGTAATTGGCGCATGGTCAGAAGCCATGATCACAATGGCTCTGGTGCTGACTGCCCTGCTGTTCTGCATTATCCTTGGGCTGCCCCTGGGGATCGGTTTAGCGCGCAATGAACGGCTAGCCAACATTGTTCGCCCCTTACTGGATGCCATGCAAACTACGCCTGCTTTTGTTTATCTGGTTCCCATCGTCATGCTGTTTGGCATAGGTAATGTCCCCGGCGTCATGGTCACAATAATTTTCGCTTTACCACCCATTATTCGCCTGACAATTTTGGGCATAAAACAAGTTCCATCAGATTTAATTGAAGCCGCCAGATCATTTGGTGCAAGCCCACGGCAGATGTTGTTCAAAGTTCAACTTCCGCTGGCGATGCCCACAATTATGGCGGGTGTGAATCAAACATTGATGTTAGCCCTTTCTATGGTCGTCATTGCTTCCATGATTGCGGTTGGCGGCTTGGGGCAGATGGTATTGCGCGGTATTGGCCGTCTTGATATAGGATTGGCCGCCGTTGGTGGTACAGGGATCGTCATTCTTGCCATTATCCTTGATCGCCTGACCCAATCTTTGGGGAAAAACCATCGTACCCGAGGAGGACACTGGTATCACTCCGGACCAATCGGGTTACTTAGCCTGCTTTTTTTTAAAATCATGCCAGTCAAAATACTCCCTAAAAAATGAGATCCGACCTGACAACAAAAGGAGGAAACCATCATGCGCATAATCACCTTATGCCAAAAGACGATGATTAAGAGGATAATTTTTGGCGCACTCTTAATCGCGTTCATCAATCTTTCCTTATCACCTGCGGTATCTGCAACTGAACTTCCGGGCAAAGGTATCAGTGTGCAACCGCTACAAAGTACCATCAGCGAAGAAACATTTCAGACTTTGATTGTCTGCAAGGCTTTAGAAAAACTCGGTTATGATGTCAAACCGATCAAGGAGGTTGATTATAACGTCGCGTATACTTCCATTGCTTCTGGTGATGCCACATTTATGGCTGTCAATTGGGTACCACTCCATGATGCCCCATACAACGCTGCGGGAGGGGATAACGTCTTCTATCGCAAGGGAAATTATGTTGTCAATGCAGCACAAGGTTATCTGATTGATAAGAAAACAGCCGAAAAATACCACATCACCAATATTGCCCAATTAACAGATCCTAAACTGGCCAAACTGTTCGATAGTAATGGCGATGGAAAAGCAGATTTAACCGGCTGTAATCCAGGGTGGGGATGTGAAAAAGCGATCAACCGTCAATTGGATGCGTATGGATTGAAAAACACCGTGAAACATAATCAGGGCAATTACGCTGCCATGATGGCTGATACGATTGCCCGTTATCGGGAAGGTAAGCCGATCCTCTATTATACTTGGACACCTTACTGGGTGAGTGATGTACTGAAACCCGGAAAAGATGTTATCTGGCTCCAAGTACCTTTCTCTGCCCTCGGTGAGGGAAAAACCATCGATACGCAGTTGCCCAACGGCCGTAACTATGGCTTTCCGCCCAGTACCATGCATATCGTGGCAAACAAACTATGGGCAGAAAAGAACCCGGCTGCGGCGAAACTTTTTGCGGTGATGACCTTACCGATTGCGGATATCAATACGCAAAATCGGAATATGCATAGCGCTAAAACGTCAGAAGCTGATATTGAACGCCAGGCTGAGGGCTGGATCGAATCGCATCAGAAAACGGTGGATAGTTGGCTAAAAGCAGCCAGAAAAGCCGCCGCGGATTAAAGTATAAATTCACTTTTCTTTCACGCTGTACAGATAGCCGTGTAAACGTTAACAAAAATTCACGGCTATTTCCCCCTACTCTTTTTTCACAGCTAATCTCTTTGTTCTCAATGATGTTATTTAAATAATTTATCTATTTCATATTTTCACTTTCACCATATTTTGTTAAGGTTGTTTTATCTGTTAACAAAAAAACAAAATATTCCATGCCAATGCCTGATAAATCTGCACCTGATATACCAGTATCTGAAGTATCAGAATCCGGAACCCCCCTACCAAACACCGTTTCTTCATTTAGAGAAGGTATTTTTGATAGTCTCCCTATCGCGATTGGCTATATTCCCATTGCTTTTGCATTTGGCTTAAGCGCCACTAAACTGGGGTTTACGCCCATAGAAGCCATATTCTTTTCATGTGTCATTTATGCCGGAGCCAGCCAGTTTGTTATCACGGCCTTACTGAGTGCAGGCATGTCATTGTGGATTTCTGCCCTGACGGTAATGGCAATGGATATTCGCCATATTTTGTATGGCCCTGCCTTGCGCTATCGCATCAAACAGAAACTGTCGAACAAGAAAACCGTGATTTGGGCTTTTGGTTTGACTGATGAGGTTTTTGCCGCAGCAACCACCAAACTGATTAAAGACCAACGAAGTTGGAGTGAAAACTGGATGGTCGCCATCGCAATATGCTCCTGGCTTTCATGGGTGTTGGGAACTGTAGCAGGCGCCATATTGGGTAATGGCTATCTGAGCTCTTACCCAGCCGTTGAGGCCGCTATGACATTTATGCTTCCGGCGCTATTTTTAAGTTTTTTATTAGCCTCTTTCAAAAAACAAAATACTTACTGTGTCGTCGCTTCCTTATTGGGCGCTCTCATGGGTATCACCTTTTTTTCAATACCCATCGCCATTCTTGCGGGGATCGTGGGGGGATGTCTAGCCGCTCTTCTGCAAACGAAAAACGCACAATTAAATATCAATACTTCACATGATTAGTCCATTTATGATTGATAATAAGATACTTTTTATCGGCTTGGTTGTCGGTGCCGCCAACTTTTTATTCCGCTATCTTCCCTTGCGTTTGGGAAACAACCACTCACCGACAGGAAATAAGGGGAAAATAGGGATCATCCTCGACAGCATTGGTATTGCATCAATTTGCTCGCTTCTCATCGTTTCAAGCATTCCTGACGTCATGAAAGAGCACAACAAACTTTTTCCGACACTCATTGGCTGCCTAACTATCTGCCTGTTTTTCTACAAAACACGAAGCATCATCATTTCAACACTGTCTGGTGCCGTCATTTTTGGGGTAATATTCAAGGTATTTATGAATTAGGTATCAATATTAAAAGAAATGTGATGATAATAAATAACTATAATTGCTAAATTTAACTTTTAATATAGTATTCGTATGGTTTTTAACATAAGTTACTTTACCGGTTGAAACTAATAAGGTATCTAAACAATGGAAAGTTCATTCACTCCCACAGAAGAGTTACTTAATTGCCGCGTAGCACAGCAAAAAAGTTTACCCTACCAAGAGATCTTACTGACTCGCTTATCCATGCATGTCCAGAGTAAACTGCTGGAGAATCGCAACAACATGCTGAAAGCACAAGGAATCAATGAAACCTTGTTTATGGCTCTGATGATTCTGGATACCAAAGAAAGTCGTAGCATTCAGCCATCAGAACTGAGTGCTGCATTAGGCTCTTCCCGTACCAATGCAACCCGGATTGCAGATGAATTAGAAAAGCAAGGTTGGATAGAGAGAAAAGAGAGCCATAACGATCGTCGTTGTCTCCATCTTCATCTCACAGATAAAGGTTCAAATTTCTTGAATAGTTTACTACCACCTCAGCACGATTGCCTGATTAAACTTTGGTCTATTCTTGATCTTGAAGAGAAAAAACAGTTAGAAAAGTTGATGAGAAAAATCCTGGGGCAATTAGATAATATTGGGGATTGTTTAAGCAAGTAATCGCTCTTTCTTTGAACAATTTTGCATCAAGAAAATGTGTTATCGCAATATAATCTAAAAAAACTTTCCTGCTAGCCTGTATCATCAGATACTTCATGTGGCTGGCTATTATCTTCAGATAATAATTAAATCCATATCGTTCGCCCCTTCCAGTAGTGTAAGCGCACACTACTGGAAGCATGTTATGTCCTGTTGAAACCACACAATGAAGAATAAGTTAAGAACAAATACGGAGAATCTCCATGAGTATGAGTGAGAAAGCATCACTTCCATCCAGCGAAAAAACGCTATCCTCAAGCGAAAAGCCATCACCTTCAGGGGTAGAAAAAGAGGCTAAAAAACAAAAACGCCGCCGTATCATTGCATCATTAACGTTATTCTTCCTTCTGCTTGGGGCAGGTTATACCGTTTACTGGTTTCTCACTTTACGTTACCATCAGGAAACTGATAATGCCTATGTCACCGGTAATCAGATACAAGTCATGTCACAAATGGCAGGCAGCGTCGTGACTGTCAATTTTGACAATACTGATTTTGTGAAAAGTGGTCAGTCCCTCGTCCAGCTCGATCCTCGTGACGCCGGCCTCGCTTTGAAAAGAACTGAAAATGAATTAGCCAATACTGTCCGAATCACTCATCAACACATGATAGACAGTAAAAGATATCAAGCCATCATTGAATTGAAAAAAATTGCCCTGAGAAAGGCTCAACATGATCTTAAGCGAAGGGAAATATTGGGAACTCAGGACTTGATTGGTAAAGAAGAACTGCAACATATGCGCGAAGCTGTTTCTGCTGCCCAAGCTGAACTGGATGTCGCGACCGCCCAATACCAAAGCAACCAAGCCATTATTCTGGATACACCATTAGAAAAACAGCCAGCTATCGAAAAAGCCGCTTCTGGTGTTCGTGATGCCTGGCTTGCCTTGCAGAGAACCCATATTGTCAGCCCAGTTGATGGTTATGTCGCTCGCCGCAGCGTTCAGGTAGGTTCCCGTATCAATTCAGGTACCCCATTAATGGCGATTGTGCCTGCCAACAAGATGTGGATTGAAGCTAATTTCAAAGAAACCCAGCTGGCAAACATGCAGATTGGGCAACCCGCTAAAATTATCAGTGATTTTTATGGTGATGATGTCGTCTATACTGGCAAAGTGGCAGGAATTGATATGGGAACCGGCAGCGCCTTTTCCCTATTACCCGCGCAAAATGCCAGCGGAAACTGGATTAAGGTTGTGCAACGTTTGCCAGTTCGTATTGAACTTGAGCCAGAACAATTAAAACAGCATCCCCTGCGAATTGGGCTATCAACCAAAGTTACCGTGGATACCGCAAACAGTCATGCAATTGTCGTGGCAGCCAGTGAACGTTCCCTCCCCGCCTATCATACTAATGCCTTAACAATCGATATGGCGCCAGTAAACAAAATAATTACTGACATTATTAATCGTAATTCAGGGAATCAAATTTAAGGGGGAGTCATGGTAACAAGAGAACCGTTTACAGGCGCGAAACTCGCCTTTCTGACCCTTTCACTTTCCATGGCGACTTTCATGCTGGTTCTTGACTCTACCATTGCCAACGTCGCCATACCGACGATTGCGGGTAATTTAGGTGCGTCAAGCTCACAAGGAACCTGGGTAATTACCTCTTTCGGTGTCGCAAATGCCATTTCCATTCCCATTACTGGTTGGCTGGCGAAGCGCATTGGCGAAGTGAAACTGTTCCTCTGGTCTACCGCAATTTTTACTCTGGCATCTTGGTTGTGTGGTCTTTCCAACAGCCTCAGCATGTTGATTTTTTTTCGTGTGATGCAAGGGTTGGCCGCAGGTCCCGTCCTCCCTCTTTGCCAAAGTTTGTTGCTGAATAACTATCCATTGGCGAAACGGAACATGGCATTGTCGCTGTGGTCAGTAACAATTGTTGTTGCCCCCATTTGCGGGCCTATTCTGGGCGGCTATATCAGTGATAACTACCATTGGGGATGGATCTTTTTCATCAATATCCCGATTGGTATTGCCATTATCTTTGTCGTCATGCAGCTATTGCGTGACCGCGAAACCAAAACCGAAATCCGCCCCATCGATATTACCGGATTATTTTTGCTGGTAATTGGCGTAGGCAGCCTGCAAATTATGCTTGACCAGGGCAAGGAACTTGATTGGTTTAATTCCACCGAGATTATTGTCCTTGCTATTACTGCGGTTATCGCACTTATTTTCCTGATTATATGGGAACTGACTGATGATCATCCGATTATCGATCTATCCCTGTTTAAGCAACGCAATTTTTCCATTGGTACACTGAGTATTAGTCTCGGCTTCATGATGTACTTTGGTACGATTGTTTTATTGCCACAACTATTGCAAGAAGTTTTCGGTTATACCGCAACTTGGGCCGGCTTTGCGGCCGCACCTGTAGGGTTTCTGCCCCTGTTACTGTCACCCGTTATTGGCAAGTTTGGCCATAAGATAGACATGCGCTATATCGTGACATTCAGTTTCATCACTTATGCTATTTGCTTCTATTGGCGGGCTTATGCCTTTGAGCCGGGCATGGATTTTGCGGCCGTTGCATGGCCTCAGTTTATTCAGGGACTTGCCATGGCATGTTTCTTTATGCCTTTGACAACCATTACATTATCAGGGTTAACGCCGGAACGCATGGCTTCCGCTTCCAGCCTGTCAAATTTTACCCGTATATTGTCGGGTTCAATTGGAACATCCCTCACAACCACATTGTGGACACAGCGTGAATCGATGCACCACTCGCATCTGACAGAATACATCAATCCATATAACCCTAATTATCAGCAAGCACATCAGCAACTGGCTCAATTGGGCATGAATGATGAACAAATATCAGCTTATCTGGCAAAACAGATCACACATCAAGGATTAATTATCTCTGCCAATGAGATCTTCTGGCTTTCAGCGGGTATATTCTTGGCCTTGACGTTATTGATCTGGCTGGCAAAACCGCCTTTTTCTCCTGGCGGTAAAGATCACGGGGGAGCACATTAAACTGATTACCTTGAATCTATTCAGTAAACTGACTTTAACGGAAGTATTTGCTCCCGTTATGAAACATGTGGGTTTAAACATATTAGAAGAAAAACAATTGCTCAATCACATAATCTTTCTAAATAAATTTTCATAATAGTGCGAATTTGCAATCTTGTCCCGCGCGCCGCGCGGGACAAGATTTACTCCTATCATTTTGAAACGCTATTTAGGTTCTTAACAAATTGAGCTATTGGATTCACTAAATTATCCGCAAACTTAAAACTCTGAGCCGGATCAGACAAATCGAGCATCTGACGATTGTTAGCAATTTGCAGGCGATTCAAACAACAACGTTTAATTTCTGGAGTAAACAGATCATAACGCTCAAACTGTTGGCTAAATTCTGGATGCTGAGATTGGTAACTCAAAATACAATCCGCCACCCTCTGCCAAAATTGTTCTTGCGCATACCCTGCCTGTTCATCAAGGATTGCCGCTAGATAACGAAATACACCATCGAATACATCGGACAAAATCGTCAGTGTTTTCATTTCTTCCGGCATATTAACTTTCACGCGGCTGGCTTTTTCTGGCAATTCTGCGTCAGGGTCCATAACCAGGATCTCTTCTGCCAAATCTTTCATAAAAATATATTGTGGAATGTGGTTTTCCAACACCATAATAATATTTTCGCCGTGCGGCATAAACATCAGGTCATAAGCATATAAACAATGCAATAAGGGTAAGAAATAGCAATTTAGATAACGACGAATCCATTCGTCAACTTGCAAACCAGATGCCGATATCAAGGCGGGTAAAAAAGCCTGTCCATGTTGATCGTAATGCAATAATGCAGCCATCGTCATCACATTTTGGTTCGGCTCAATCAATTGCAATGGATTTTCTCTCCACAATGCCGCCATCATTTTCTTATAAGGCGTATCCCCCTGAATAGCTTGCTCATAATAACTATTTCTGAACCCTATACTGGCAACTTCTCGCAAAATTCGAAAGCCATATCCTTGTAAAACTTGGTCTTTTTGTACCAAATCAAATAGCCAATCGTTGATACCAGGTGTTGTCGCCATGTAATAAGGTGATAACCCCCGCATAAATCCCATATTAAGGATAGAGAGAGCCACTTTGACATAGTAACGTTGAGAATGACTACGATTAAACAGAGTTCGTATTGACTGCTGCGCCTGATAAACATCAGTTCCCTTGCCTAAGTACACCAATTTCCGACTGGCAAGATCATGAGCAAACACCGAGGGTAATTTATTTTGCCATTGCCACGGATGGAAAGGCATCAATAGATATTCTTCCGGGTTCAGCCCCAACAAAATAAGTTGATGGTTAAATTTATCAATCTCAGATTGCCTCAATTCCTGCTCTAGCAGTTGTTGGTAACTGAGTTGTTCAATGCAAGCAAAATGAGCTTTACTTTTATGAGCAGCCAGCCATATCAAATGCATTTCTGAAGCAGATTCAGGGCTAAAATTCTGGAAATCTTCTGCATCAAAGCCAATGCGCCCATTATTGGCAACAAAAATGGGATGTCCTTCCATCATTTCAGCTTCAATCGTCTGAAAGTCCGCATTAACCAGATCTTCAACACTGATGCCATCACGACGATGCTTAAATGCGCTGCTATGCAGGGTACTGGTCAATTCTTCCAAATAAGTCGGCATCACACTATCACTGATACCCAGTTGCGTTTTGAATTCTATGACAAAAGCAATGAGATCCGGTTCAACCCAATCACCTGCTTGCATTTTTCGCAATGAATCAGCATCAATAAACCAGTGATCCAAAGCGAGTCTGCGTGCTCGAAAGTAATAGTTAACGGTGTGTTCATGGTTATCTAAACGATAACAGTGATAACCTTCTTTATCGGTTTCTTCTGTCACTTGCTCTGGAGACAATAAACATTCATGGGTAAATTCCGAAATAGCTTTGCGTAAATGCAGACGATTAACTTTCTGCCAAATCGCCGGATTTAAATGATTCACAAAAGAATGGTTTTGATTTGTCAGTTCCGATAACTCATCTGTATTTAATGCCATTTGATGCTGTTCCCTCGTGCAAAATGCCAACCCTGCCATTTTGTGTGGCAACTGTACGGTTCTTTCGTAAACAAAACCCGCTCGTAAATTAAGACGATGAATTTTTTCATTTCGGATATCCGGTTCAACGACAATTCGTTTAGTCGCAGGGTTACTGAAAATAAAAGCAATGACTGTCTGGAAAATTCCCCACGTAAACTGTCTGATTTTTCGTTCTGACGGGGCAACCAGAATATGCATCCCCATATCACCAGAACGAGCTGGGTAATATTTTCCTATCAGATCTTCTTGTGCACGGTAGCATTCCAATAAAAAAGCAGGTTGCCCTTGATATATTCCAATGAAGACAGAATTAGGCTGACGAGTCAGCAGCTCTTGATAAAAATCATTGACTTGCTGTTTAGTTTGACCCTGCATTCCCCAATAATAGGCATAATCCCGATTAACCCAATCAGTAATCACTGCAATATCATTTGCTAAAGACAGCGGACGCAAGGAAAATGTCCCCAACTCAGGAAACGTTTTTTCAAATAATACAGTAGCAACAGTAGACATCAGATAACCTCTTCACTAACAACACCAAATTGTTGGAATGCAATGCTTTTCTCTATCACATAATGTTCATTTCCCGTGATTTCTTGAATTAAACGAGAGTTTCGGTAGCTCGCCATTCCCAAATCAGGTGTCACAAAACCGTGGGTATGAAGTTCAACATTCTGTACGAAAATTTCATTGTTACGGTCAATGCTATAATTGCGTTGAACATCATAGCGCCCTTTCTCATCCCAACGGATAAGATGCCGTATATCCTCGATAAAATCAGGCGTTTGATATTGATAACCTGTAGCAAGCACGAGACCCTCTGTTGCCAAAGAAAATTCGGCTTCCTGTTCTTGCTGGAATAAATCCAGCACCAATTTTTCTGCTGTATCTGAACCTGTTGCTATATGACGTACTTGCCGTAATTCACTATTGGTATACAACGCGGCATTCAATTTCCCATTCAGCCGCTTAGTGTACATCAAATCGAAAATTTCATTGATGAGTGAGCTGTTAATACCTTTGTACAGCGATTTTTGCGTACGATTCAGCGCATCACGCTTGTTTTCTGGCAAACCATAGAAGTAATCCACATATTCAGGTGATGTCATTTCCAATGTGAGCTTGGTATATTCGAGAGGGAAGAAACGCGGGGAACGCGTTACCCAATTGAGCTGATAGCCGTAAACATCAATGTCCCCAAGCAAATCATAAAAAATTTCCGCTGCACTCTGCCCACTTCCCAGCACAGTGATGGATTTTTTCTTCTGTAACGCGGATTTATTTTTCAAATAACTTCCTGATGTCGCTATCCATTGGGTAAAAGGTCTACAACATTTTGGAATATAAGAAGAAGGGCCTGTTCCGAGTACTAACTTTTTGCAAAAGAATTCATGTTTTTCTCCCGTTATTGTATCTGCGCAGTGCAAAACATAATGCGAAGATGCAGCGTCATGACTGATACTTTCAACACGGGTATTAAAACGCAGATTAGACAACTGCTCTGCTGCCCACTGGCAATATTGGTTATACTCTTTGCGCATCAGGAAAAAACTTTCCCGAATGTAGAATGAGTAAATACGACCTTTCTGCTTAATATAATTAAGGAAACTCAATGGATGCGTCGGAGATGCCAATGTCACCAAATCCGCCATAAAGGGCGTTTGCATTGTTGAATTTTCCAACATCATACCTGGGTGCCAATCAAAAGCGGGTTTCTGATCAATAAACAGGCTGCTAACCCCTGATATTGGCTGTACCAAACAGGCTAATCCCAGATTAAATGGGCCAATTCCAATCGCAATAAAATCATAAATTTTGGTTGTCATAACCACTCCTCATCAATGCCATTTATTTGGAAAACAACTTAATTTGAAAAATAATAATCATTGTTTTCCAACGAATTCACTACTGGAGAACACAATATCTGTCAGTAACAGATTTCCCTGAGCAACTATCTCATCCACAATTTCTTGCAAGTGCTGCTGAGTCGTTGCTGGATTAAGAAAAGTAAATTTCAGATATTGCCTCCCCTCGATTTTTGTTCCGGCAATAATGCAATTTCCTTCTCTAAGCAACGCCTTACGGATATCAGCATTGAGGCGATCAAGATGATCTTCAGAAAGTGGTTGCATTGGCATAAAGCGAAAAACCAATGTACTCAACACAGGTTGATGAACGAGTTCAAAACAAGCGTATTCTTTCATCAAACGATATGCGGTCTGCGCCGTATCCAGTACCTTGTCAAATGCCTGACCAAGTTGTTTAGCCCCCATAATTCGCAAAGTCAGCCACATTTTTAGGGCATCAAAACGACGGGTCGTCTGAATACTTTTATTCACCAGATTGGGGGTGCCTTCCTGAACTGCGCTCAGAGGATTCAAATACTCTGCGTGGTAAGTCAGATGGGAGAAATGTTGTTTATTTTTGATAAAAAAGGCACTGCAACTCACTGGCTGGAAAAAAGATTTATGGTAATCCACTGTGACAGAGTCTGCCCGTTCTATCCCCTGAAGCAAATGCGTATGGCGGGATGAAACTAATAACCCACCTCCATAAGCCGCATCAACATGCAACCATACACCATACTGTTGTGCCAGATCAGCAATCGCAGGTAATGGATCAATACTACCGAAATCAGTTGTGCCTGCCGTTGCCACAATGGCAAAAGGAATATTTCCTTCCTCAAGACACTGTTTGATACAAGCCTCCAACATCTGAGGTGACATACAAAATTCATGATCATGCGGAACCGAAATAACAGAGTGATATCCTAATCCCAGTATCGCCGCTGCTTTCTGTGTGCTGAAATGGCTAACAGATGAAGTGAATATACGCAATTTATGAAAATCAGCGGGCAAACCATGCAATTGATTTTTATGCTCTGGATTACGCTGATGACAGAACCAATCCCGTGCCAATAACATCGCCATTAGATTTGATTGGGTTCCACCACTCGTGAATATTCCATCGGCTTCTTTTCCCAACCCTAATTTCTCCAGCGTCCAATCAAGGATTTTTTGTTCTATCAATGTCCCACCAGCACTTTGATCCCATGTATCTACTGATGAATTGATAGCGCCAATTATTGTTTCCGCAATCACGGCGGGTAAGACAAGTGGACAATTCAGGTGAGCGACATATTTAGGATGATGAAAATAAACCGCATCTTTAATATAAAGATGTTCTAATTCTTCCAAAGCCAGATCCCAAGAATCCAATGGATTATCCAGATTTACACTGGAAAATAATGGTGATAATTCCTTTGGAAGGACTCCACTAAATGGTTTGTTTGTCTGTCGTAATATTCTTTTAATCTTAACAATAGCCTCATAAGCATTTTCTAAATAACGCTCGGCATTATCCCCATTAAACAAATATTGATAAAAATGGCCATCTTCCAAATAACCACTTCCCATTAAAGGTGTCTTTTTAGCCAACGGTTCGGCAATAATTTGAACTTTGTCAGGCATTATATATCCTTAATTTTTATATTCTCTATATTTCAAGTTGTCAATTTTCTGGCTGTGAACCTAAGAACATTAAATATCTTAGATAATTGCTCGACATTATTTTTAAAACATTAAGTGCCCTCATTAGCTAATGAGGGCAAAGATATATCATCAATCCATGATGATTTTTTATTTTCGTAATAAATAGATATAGATGGTTTTTACTATTTACGCCGTCGATTCAAGAGGACAGTCGTGACAATTTCCCACTCCGGGTAGTTTATTTCTTTGGCAACAACAGCGGCGTTGTATTGCATTGTTTTTCATAATCACAGTTCGATAAAGCGGGTTGTCCCTGCCATCAGGCAGAGTTTGTTCAAAGAAAAGATCCTGGATTAATCTATCATATTGTTCTTTATCCATTCTTTCTTTAAAATTATTTAAGTACCAATGCATGACATAGCCAATGTTATTCCACAATAAACGTCCATTTATTCCTCGATAAGATTCAATCTTCTCACATACAGGTATAATGTGCCGATCTAACATAGAATGATAACGTTCCAATAAAGAAGCAGATTCATTCAACCATGTTAATTGGTAATAAACAACATTTGGCCGGCCTGTTTCATGAAACTCAATTTGAAAGAGACTATAATCTGTATCAACAGGCTGCGGGTATTCCAATAACATGAGCATCATTGGCGGAACAATTAATCCAAAATACCACTGAGCCCATAAAGAATAAAGTCCTTTCTGATTTGGCTTTAACTCATTATGACTATAATATGAATCTTGGTAGCTTTTTATCAATAATGGGAAATTTTCATCATTCGACCATTGATAAAACCCCATACTTTCTGACGGAATATTTTCTGAGTTTATTTTTATTGATGAATTAAAATGATCAAATGCACCATCAAATAGGTTAGTGATATCTTCAATCGTTATTTCAGATGCCACCTTAATAGAGTTCTGATTATTTTCGTTTGTCATTCCATACTCTCCTATCACCTATTATCAACCTTAACCTATACCTAATAAACTTCAAGTTGAATCTTCAAGTACGCTGAGTCTATATCCCATCATTCATTGATTTTATATTTAGGGATAATCAATGGCTTATTAGATTCAGGATCACGAATAATCCGGCATGCCAAACCAAATACAGCGGCAATATTCTGTACTGTGACAATTTCCTCTGGAACACCTTCAGCATAAACCTGACCTTCTTTCATCATAATTAGGCGCGAGGCATAGCGCAGAGCCAGATTAATGTCATGTAAAACCAATACCAGCGTTTTGCCTTGTTGATGCAAACGCTGACAAAGGTCAAGCAGTTCAATCTGGTGAGAAATATCCAAATAAGTGGTTGGTTCATCTAACAAAATAATCGGCGTCTGTTGTGCCAACGTCATCGCAAACCAGGCACGCTGACGCTGGCCTCCTGACAGCTCACTCACTAAACTTTGCGACATATCCCATAAATCCACCGCTTTCAGCGCATCATTAACCACTTTCTCATCTTCTGCCGACCACTGGCGCAGGAAAGATTGATAAGGATAGCGCCCGCGAGAAACGAGATCATAAATAGTCAGTGCCTCAGTGATGGCGGTACCTTGCGTCAGCAATGATAACTCTCGCGCAACGGATTTAGGTTTATAACGGTGGATATTAGTTCCATCCAGCAAAACTTCACCACGTTGAGGCGGCATACTGCGACTGATCGCCCGCAGTAGTGTTGATTTCCCACATCCATTCGGGCCAATGATGACACTAAATTCACCGTCATGAATGGCGAGGTTAACGCCATCAATAATGGTTTTTTTACCATATGCCAGTGAAAGATCATGGGCTTTTAACCGTGAAGTCACTTCTGGGGAATAAGCATCCGATGACATTATCGCGTTCTCCTTAATTCGGCATACAGTAAATACATCAAATAAACGCCACCCACCATCGCCGTGATCACACCGACGGGCAAACGCGCTGTCGTTGGTAATAACAGGGTCATTAAATCAGAAACCAGCATCAACAAAGCGCCTACCAGTGCCGTGCAAAATAGTGCAGAGCCTTTATTCCGTACCAGTCGTCGGGCAATTTGAGGAGCAGATAAAGCGATAAATGCCACTGGCCCGACAACTAATACCGACATGGTAGCAAAAGTCACTGCGAGTAATATGCTGACTATCTGGATAAGTCGCACGGGTACGCCAAGGGTATTGGCGATATCATGGCCCAAATGGGTATAGTTCAATTGCCTGCCCAGCCAAAATAAAACGGGAATAAACAACACCATGCCGCTGATCAGTGCCACATTTTGCCAGTTTTGACTGGCAAGGCTGCCTCTCAATAATGCTTTCAGTTGTTGAGCTTGCTCAAGGCGAATATTCGAAGCGGCAAACTCGACAACCGCCGTGCACAGTGCAGCAATCGCAATTCCCGAAATAATAATCTTGTTAGCCTGCATATTGCCAATGCCGGCACCACTGCCGAGATAGATTAACAATACGGCAATGATAGCGCCTGATAATGCCCCCACTGGAACAGGCAATACATCAGGCCAAACCACCATTGCCATGACAATACCGACTGCCGCTCCACCGTTCACGCCGATAATATCTGGACTACCGAGTGCATTACGGGTCGTAAGCTGAAACAGGGAGCCGGAAAGTGCCAATGTTATTCCGGCTCCGATTGCGACTAAGGCTCTCGGTAAGCGGATCTCTGTTAAGATAAACGCTTGATAAGGGGTTTCGGTCAGTAAAAAAGGATTATCCATCCCTTCCCTGCCCATCGCTAAAGAGAGATAAAAAAGCCCCACAATCAGCAACAACATGGAAAAAACGATTCTGCTGACCTGCCACTCAGGTGCGATAAAAACAGCATTTCCCATCTTGAATGTTTTCGTTTTTGGCGAATGAATCAATGTCATCATTTACTCCGCCATCATCTTTTGGGAGCGACTTTTCGCCACCAGATAAAGGAGAGGCGCCCCAATACTCGCCGTAATA
Source organism: Xenorhabdus sp. PR6a (assembly GCF_028599065.1). Lineage (NCBI taxonomy): Bacteria > Pseudomonadati > Pseudomonadota > Gammaproteobacteria > Enterobacterales > Morganellaceae > Xenorhabdus > Xenorhabdus sp. PR6a. The sequence goes on from NZ_JAQRFJ010000002.1 coordinate 125,822, forward strand.
ATGCCAACCATGATTTCTTCCGGCGCTATCAGTAATCGGGCAACGATATCGGATATCAACAACAAACAAGAGCCAGCCAGTAGGCAATAAGGCAGCAACCAGCGAAAATCATTACCCACCAGCGCCCGCATTAAATGAGGGGCCGCCAGACCAACAAAAGCAATTGGCCCCGCCATTGCCGTCGCTGCCGCCGCTAGCATGGTGGCACTGAGCAAAGACACTATTCGGGTTCTGGCAACATTAGCCCCCAATGAACCCGCGATCCCTTCGCCAAAAACCATCACATTCAGGGAAGCCCCCAAGGAAAGCGCCAATATCACGGCCAATAACAAATACGGGATCAACAAGCTGGCTTCACTTAATGACATGGCGCTTAATGAACCCATCGACCAAAAACGATAGCTGTCCATTACCTGTGGAGACAGCAAGATGACGCCTTGTACCAGTGCAAACAGGCAAGTATTGATGGCGGCACCAGTTAAAACCAATCGGACGGGGTTGGTATGACGTGATCCCCCACTGAGCAAGTAAAATAAAAGCGTGGACAGGCCTGCACCGATAAATGCTGTCCAGAATCGAGGGATGCCATCTAGAACCGGAATAAAAGAGAAACATACCACTGTTGCCGCAGCGCCCGCATTGACGCCCAACAACCCAGGATCGCCCAGTGGATTACGCAATAATCCTTGTGTGACTGCCCCCGCTAATGCCAACGCTGCACCCGCCATTAACCCAATCAGGGTGCGCGGTTCACGCGTATTGATCACTAAATCGTAATAACTGCCACTCTCTCCCCACCAGTAATGGTGCCAAACGGCCGACAGCGGCAATGATTTGGAACCCAGACTTAAGCTGGCAGCCATGCAAAAACAGGTCAACACGACCATGAATACTAACCCCAAAATAAGGGCGGTTCGCCGTTTAGGGTTCATCATGTTTGGCTATCTCCTGCTTCAATAATTCCTGTTTTAACAGCGGCATAAATTTCGGCAATCCCCAGCGTAAACTCAGCGGGGAACCATAGGACATGGACATAACAATTGATTGATCGGTCAACGGAATATATCCCCCCTGCTTAACCGCACGAATGGAACGAAATAGGGGTTGGGCTTCCGTCTCTTGACGCTCTTTTTCACTGTTATACCAAGTGACCAGAATATCTGCTCCATTCAGTAAGTCGGCGTTCTCCAAACCGATATTGGCGGTAAAATTGCCAAAAGGGGCAGTCAAAGAATCGGCCAATGAAAGCAGGGATAAACCAAGGTGCACCAATGTATCAACACGAGGATCATTTTTAACGTAGATCGATAAGATATTACTGGTCGTTCCCGCTTTAATATAGGCAAAATGATAACGTGCAATATTCGGGATGGTGTTTCCCGCCTGAGTCAGCATATTATCCAGTTCAGCAATCAGTTTCTTACCTTGTTCTGTTTTATCCAACGCTTGCGCTACCAGCGCAATCTGCTGCCGGGGTGTTGTTTGCCACGGTTTTTCTGGATAGGCAATGACGGGGACAAAATGGGATAAGTGATCGTAATTTTCCTGCGTAATACCCGATTGTGTTGCCAGAATGAGATCCGGCTGCAAATTGATGATCTTTTCAATATCCAATTCAGGATACATTTCAATAATGGCGGGCAATGTTGCACCACGACGCTCAATTTCCTCTCTGAACCACGGCAAATAACCGTCAGAATCTCCACCCCAGCGATGGGACTCAATACCAATAGGAACAATGCCCAAATCCAATAGGATATCTTCTGACCCCGTTCCCAATGCCACAATCCGTTGCGGCGGTTGGTTAATCACCGCCGTGCCCAGCGCAGTGGTAACGGTTTTCGGATAACCCACGGTATTTGTCGGTAATTTGTTTGGCGTTGTCGCGTTATCACAACCTGCCAGCAAACTCACCAGTAATATCAACGGTACGGCGACCCGCATTCTGCAACGCGTCAAAGCCATTGCTTGTTGTCTAACTTGTTGCCCAAATAGATAAAAATACATTGTCGCCGTCCGTGATTTAATTAGAACTTGTAACTCAAGGTTGCTTCGACATTACGTGGAGCACCATAGTAGTACTGGGTGTAACTCCCATACGAGGTATAGTATTTCTTGTCAAACAGGTTATTCAGATTCACCGTCAGGGAGAGATCCGGTGTAAATTGATAACGTCCCATCAAGTTAACGGTCGCAAAACTGCTTTGCCCATCCTGACGTTTTCCTTTAGGACCACTCAGCTCCCGACGTGTTTTATCCTGCCAGTTAATACCGCCACCCAACGTTAAATCATTCATCATGCCCGGCAAGGTATAAGTCGTGAATAATTTGAATAAGCGATTTGGGTCCTCCGTATTAGTACGTTTACCCCCTGGCATGGTGGCACGGAATTGGGTGTAACCCGCATAAATACGCCAATCATCGGTAAGTTGCCCGCTAACTTCGGCTTCAAAACCACGGGTTTTTACGCCATTAATGGCATAATAGACTCTGGCATTTTTAGGAATTCCAGGCGCTAACGGTTTTTTAGAATTATCTTCCGCCGTGTAGTTATCTTGGCGGATCTCAAAAACGGCCAATGAATAATCAAGGCCGTTATCAAAGGCGACACCTTTCAGACCCAACTCATAATTTTCGCCTGAAACCGGTTTAAGCAGTTGGTTATTTCGACTAATTCGACTTTCTGGGTCAAAAATTTTGGTATAACTACCATAAACAGAAAAATCTGGCGTGATGTTGTAAACCAATCCACCGTATGGCACAAATTCATGTTTATAGTCTGCATTTTGCGGTGTACCAAAATTATCACCACGGGTTTTCCAAGTGGTGAGACGTCCACCGAGGATCAATGTTACAGGATCTGCCAGAGAGAGCTGAGTGACGGCATAACCGGCGGTTTGTTCGATATAACCATGAGATCCATTATCTCTCGTTTTGCTCCATGCGGGTTCTGGATAATCCCAAGAAGGTTGGGTAAAGTCACCTAGCGGATGCTCATTGCAACTAAAAGGCTTCTTCATACATGGCGCCCAGTAATAATCATTCTGGAAATTCTGCTTTTGGTAATTCAAACCAAAGCTGGCGTGATGGGTGCGCCCCAATAACCCATAATTACCATTGAGTTGTAAATCAACATTACGCTGGCGACGAGACCCATCAATCAAGGTTATATTACCCGGATACATACCCACATTAGTGACCGGATCAGGATATCCCGTTGCCCATAATACTTTCTGATCAAGCACGTTGCTGTCATAAGTAAAGGTACCTTTCACGCTCCAGCCATTATCAAATTTGTGCTGCAAGCTGGTAAAAGCAGAGAACGACCGTACCTTAGAGAAGGTCCAATCAGGTGCATAGCTATTACTGCGTTTGTAATCCGTTTTGCTGCCATCGTTAAAATAAATCGGCAAACCACCAGACATCCCACCACGAGTATGGTTGATTTGGTAATCCGTCCCGATGGATAACAAGGTATTCTCTGTCAGATCGGCTTCCAGGATGCCGTAAAAAGGATATTTTTCATGCTTGTCACGGTCAATAAATGAATTGGAACGTTCATAGGCAGTGACAAAACGTCCCCTGATTGTCCCGTTTTCATTTAATGGACCCGATAAATCAAGACTGGTTCGCCACTTATCCCAAGAACCACCACCCAAAGTCGCTTCACCCCGAAAATCACGGGTCGGACGTTTGCGGATCACGTTCACTGCCGCAGAAGGCGTACCTGGCCCTACCATTAAACCCGCAGCACCACGCACCACCTCAAGACGATCAATGATGGCCGTATCCAGCAGGTTATCGCCATAGTTAAAACGGATGTCGTAAAAAGTCGGGACACCATCACGCAACATATTTTTGACCGTCATTCCTCTTGAAGAGAAAGTGAAACGATCGCTGTCAGCTTGATGGACAGTCATACCGGTGATGCTGTCGATAGCACTTTTCACGCTATTCAGGTTTTCATCCACCATGCGTTGCTTGGTCATGACGCTGACGCTTTGTGGTGTTTCACGCGCAGATAAATTCAAACCTGTCGACGTTACCATAGAAGAGGTGTTATACATGCCGGTGTCTTCCGTGATACCTTCATGCCCCGACGATATGGGTGCTGCCGTTACGATAATTTTATCGTTCTTTCCTTGTGTTTCTTCTGCCATAGCCACACTATTTCCCGCCAAAATCAGCGGGATTATCAAAGAAAGCATGGTTCTTTTGGTCAAATGATTCTGTTGCAAAATTAAATTTGTCACTCTATTTATCCCGTTACCAAAATGATTTGTTGTTATGTTTACCTTGATATTTCCATCATTACACCTGCCTCAAATACGACAGAGTATTTTTCTCGCAAAGCGTGAAGCGGATTCACTAAAGTTCCGGCAAATTTTAGATTTTTCTCGCGATCATCCAGATCGATCATCTGTTGGTTATTCGCCATTTGCAGGCGATTCAGACAAGTACGTACAAAATCGTGCTTAAACAGATCAAATTTGCGGAATTTTTCTATCTGATGCAGATGTTGTGATTGATAGCAGTGAACACAGTGGGCAACCAATTCCCAGAAACGGGCTTCTGGCAAGGCGAGATGTTTTTGCAACAACGGAATCAAATAGCGGAAGAAACAGTCAAAGATATCGAGGAAGATATAGTTGATCTTCATCTCATCCTTGATGGTGACATGCAGGAAACTAATCTCTTCGGGCAATTCAAGATCGCCATTCAAAATGGCAATTTCTTCGCCAATATCTTTCATCAGCATTTTTACCGGTACATTGTTTTCCAGTACCAGCATTAAATTTTCACCATGTGGCATAAAGACCAAATCGTAGGTGAAGAAGGAACGCAACAGTGGAGAAAGGTAAGCATCCAGATAGCGTGATACCCAATCTTCTACGGATAGACTTGAATCCTGGACTAAAGCAGCAACAACCGAACCGCCTTCTCGGTCAATATGTAACAGTGAGGCCATGGTCATTAGGCGTTGATTCTCTTTCAGAATCGTCATGGGACTTTCACGCCATAGTGCAGACAGCATTTTTTTATGCGGGTTATCCTTCTTGATGGCGGATTCAAAGTAGTGGTTGAAATAACCCATTGCTGCCCGTTCCCTCAATATGGTGAATCCCTTTTCTTGGAAGAAGGTATCAGCTTCAACCAAGTTGCCAAGCCACTCATTGATTTGTGGCGTCGTTACCATACTGTGTGGATCTAATCCGCGCATAAATCCCATATTGAGAACGGACAATGCGGTTTTCACATAATTTTTCTTAGGCTGGCTAACATTGAAAAATGTGCGAATAGACTGTTGGGCTAAATAACGATCATGACCTTCACCAAGGTAAACAATTTCTTGTTTGGCAATATCCGCAGCAAAGCTAATGGCAATACGGTGCTTCCATTGCCAAGGGTGTAGAGGCATCAGATAATAATCAGACAGCTTTAATCCTAATGACTGCATTTGTCGTTCAAATTGAGCGGGCAAATATTTATCTAACTCTTCTGCTACTAACTTTGAGTAAGAGAGGGAAGATAGAGCAGAGAAAACGGTTTTATTTCGATGTACTGCAATCCAAATTAATGTGACTGGGTGGGCGCTTTCTGGTGCGTAATCCAAATAGTCATCAGCATCAAAACCAATGCGCCCATTATTAGCAATAAAGACCGGATGCCCTTCGTTCATTGATGTTTCTACCGTCTGATAATCTGCTTGAGTCAAATCCTGTGCAGTCAGTCGGTTCTTTTGATATTTAAAGGCATGACCATAGAGGGTACTGGAAATTTCATCGAGATAAATTGGCAGTAACTTCTCAGAAATATCCAGCAATGGGTGCAACTCAATAATCAACTCGATGGCATCTAAAGGTTGAAGTTGACCATGACTAACTTTGGATATTGATGCAGCATCAATATCCAAGTGATCAAGCTGGTAGGCTTGTGCTTGAAAATGGTATTGGAAATTATCTATTTCAACAGAATAGTCTTGCCCTTCACCATAATGGACTGGAGTAATCAGTTTTTCGTGACAAAGTTCGCGCAATATTTTTGCTACAAGATGTCGATTGGCATGCAGCCAGTTTTCCTTAGTTAAATGGGAGGTTTGATACCCCCAACAAGTATTCAACGAACGCATTTAATAAAGCCCTTTCATCCATATTCTGCATACCCCTGTTTCCATACAAGAACACGGCTAACGGGGTGATACATTTCTCTATAAATTTCTGGATATCACTATCCAATTAGTGGGGTATTAATTTTGGCTCACGAAAATTAGGGTATTTCTTCTTTGTTTAGTTAAATGATAATTAAAACCATTACCATTAACAACCATAAAAAAGTAAATTTTTTAGAGTAATTAGCTAACTTATTTAATAACACAGATTAATGATATGGATAAAACCATAAATGGCATGATTTTTATGTGTGTTATTTTAAATCTTATTGTATTAATCCAGCATCAAACTTAATAATTTCATTTTAAATAATAACAAATGTTTTTATTTAATTTGGTGAAACACTTTTCATTACGGTATTAAATGGATTTTCATCATAGTGATACATTCAAATTATGAAGACTCTTTACTCCTCGCGCCGCGAGGAGTAAAGAAGTAATCGACAATTTTGAATTGTTATTTAAAAACAAACTCAATAAATTAAAAAAAACAAAATAAAGCCCTGACTAAATAGTCAGGGCTTTATTAATAACGAAAATTGAACTATCTCTTCTATTTTCAAGTCACTATTCTTTGACAAATGGCAACTTGAAATCTATTCCAGAGATAAGTTAAACCTTATTCTGACGCCACCATTCCGCTAACATAATACCGGTTGCAACGGAAACATTTAGGCTTTCCACTCGCCCCGTTCCACCAATAGAAAGACGAATGTCACCATCTTCCCAAGTGCTGTCACTTAATCCGTCGCTTTCCTGACCCAATACCAAGACCATTTTTTCTGGTAATGTGGCTTGTGCCAGTGCTGTGCTGCCTTTATGGCTTGATGTCGTCACAATGGTGTAGCCTTCATCGCGGAATTTATTCAGCGTAGCTGTAAACCCATCGGCATCAATGCCTTTGATGTGTTCAGCACCGCCTTCTGCGGTACGAACAGCCGCGCCTGATTCCAGCAGCGCGGTATCCTGCAAAATCACACCTTGTACACCAAAATGCGCACAACTACGCATAATGGCCCCAAGGTTATGTGGGTTACCCACGTTTTCCAATGCCAGCACACAATCTTTTGCCGGTGCCTGCTGCAAATAGGTTTCCGCATCCAAGCCATTGCGTTTCTTAATCAGGAAACATACGCCGCCGTGGTGCTCTGTGCCTGATGCTTTCGCCAGCTCTTCATCATCCACCACATGGTAAGCCTTGCGATTTGCCGCCATCCATTTCAAAGCATCGCGAAAACGCGGGGTGACTGATTGCACAAACCAAGCCCGAACAATCGCATCAGGACGGCTCTGAAACATTGCCTGACACGCGTTTTCCCCATAGATACGGGTTTCCTCCAAACGCTGGCGGCGAAGCTGTTCAGGATCAATGTGACTTTTGCCACTAATCCCATTGTGATCTGGTTTAAGCGATTCTCCCTCCGGACGGGAGATCGTTCTCCACGGAGAACGATCGTCTGAGCGAGACGGGCGGTCATTGCCACGACGGCGGTCACCCTGCTCACGCCCTTTGCCAAACGGACGGTTATCATTTTTACGGCCGCCACTGTTTCTACGACGATCTCCGTCCTTACGGCTATCGTTATTGTCCTCATTATTGCGGACATACATGACTTTGACTTTGCCGCTCTTACCACTATAGGAATCGTTCATTTATTTCTCCAACTGCGTTATGGCGCGAAGATTACCCGATGTGCGCGCCCGAAGCTACCTCTGGCAACGACAATCCATTAAAATATCCGCTAATTTTTTACTGGTTTTATCTACAAACATGTTTGAGTTCTTAAATGAGAAATAACAACGCCGTTTATCAGCTTCGCCAATGTCGCCTTGCCCGTTCTACCCGCCCTTTTCAGGCAAGAGGATGCCGGGTGCGGCGTTGCCTGCATTGTTTATTACCCCAAAAAAAGTGCCTGTGTGAAATAATTTCACCTGCAAATGCGGCAAGCCGCTTCTGTCTCATCATGTTTGATACTGAGCCGATGAAACCCAGCAATACCGGAAAGTTGATTGCAGATATCCTGCCCGATACGCTCGCTTTTCTCTGGTCCAGAACCGAGCCTGATCCACACATGCTTGAAGCATTACGCGATCCAACCCGACAACCCTATCTGATCTTCCCAGACAGTTATGCTACGCCTCCCCGCATGGTGTACCAGAAGCTCCCTGCGAACCAGAAACCACCGCTGTTCATTATATTGGATGGTACTTGGCCTGAAGCAAGAAAAATGTTTCGCAAAAGCCCATATTTGGATGATATTCCCCTATTGTCCATTAATAGTATTGCCAAAATGGACTATTTACTTCGGATACCTTCCAGAATGGAGCAACATTGTACCGCTGAAGTCGCGGCGGCGGCACTGGAATTGGCTGGGGATGTGGCTGCATCGCAGTCATTGTTGGGCCATTTCAATCACTTTCGTGAACAATATCTGGCCGGAAAATCGAATCATCTGTAGGAATAAGTCACAGTAATGGTTGACAATCCGCGCTAAAGTCACTGATGGTGGCTAAAGTTATTCATGCTAATGGTTTAAGCAACAGTGATTGTTTATTGATGTGATAACTGATAAGGAACCCCCAGAAATGAGTCAGCGTGGACTTGAAGCATTATTGCGCCCTAAATCGATCGCCGTTATTGGGGCTTCTGAAAAGCCGGAAAAAGCCAGTTCAGTGTTGATGCGGAACTTGTTAATGGGTGGGTTTACGGGACCGATTCTTCCCGTAACACCAAACAAATATGCCGTTCTGGGTGTATTAGCTTATCCTTCTATCGATAAATTGCCCCTGATGCCAGATTTGGCGGTGATCTGTACCCATCACAGTCGCAATTTGCCTTTACTGGAGCAACTGGCCCAACACGGATGTAAGACCGTCATTATCTTATCGTCTCCACCCTCACAATTCATGGAATTGAAGCAGTTCAGCCAAAAGCATCATATTCGGGTTCTGGGGCCAAATAGCCTTGGCATTTTGGCACCCTGGAGCGGGCTGAATGCCAGTTTTTCGCCCATTCCTATCCTTAAGGGGAAACTGGCGTTTATTTCACAATCGGCAGCAATATCAAATACCATTCTGGACTGGGCTAATCATCGCAATATTGGTTTTTCGTATTTTATTGCCTTGGGTGACAGTGTTGATATTGATATCGATGACTTGCTCGACTTTCTGGCAAGAGACAGTAAGACCAGTGCTATTTTGTTGCATCTCGAACATATCAGCGATGCCCGACGTTTTCTTTCCGCCTCCCGCAGCGCTTCACGCAATAAACCCATTCTGGTCGTGAAAAGCAGCCGTACCCGAAAAGCACAACAGTTATTGGGAGAACAACAAAATTTCGATGTGGCTTATGATGCCGCCATTCAACGTGCCGGGTTACTGCGTGTACAGGATACACATGAAATGTTTTCCGCAGTGGAAACATTGAGTTTTATGCGGCCATTGCGCGGGGAACGTTTGTTAATCGTCAGTAATGGTTCCGCTCCGGCAGCCATGGCGCTGGATGAGCTATTCAGGAGGACAGGAAAACTCGCGATATTAGGAGAGGAAACGATAAACAGGTTGTCTGGCCTACTTCCCGACACGCTTCTTTTACGTAATCCCTTGGATATCGGTGATGACTCCTCAACCGAACGCTATGTTGCGACACTCAAGCTACTTTTGGATAGCCATAATTATGATGCTTTGCTGCTAATCCATTCTCCTTGTGCCATATCCCACAGCCAAACTACGGCGGTTCGGGTTATACAGACCATTAAAGAGCATCCTCGTGGAAAATGGATCACTATTTTCACGAATTGGTGTGGAGAATATTCTTCACTGGAAGCCCGGCGTTTGTTTAGTGAGGCAGGTATTCCGACTTATCGGACCCCAGAAGGTGCCATTACCGCATTTATGCATATGGTGGAATATCAGCGCAACCAAAAACAACTCAAAGAAACCCCCTCCTTGCCAATTGGCATTACATCAAATACGGCCAGAGCCCATGAATGTATCCAGCAGGCCCTTGATAACGGGAATTTCCGGCTGGATACCCATGAGGTACAACCTATTCTTGATGCTTACGGTTTAAATACCTTACCCACTTGGATCGCCCATACCAGTGATGATGCCGTCAATATTGCAGAAAAAATTGGCTACCCCGTGGCTTTAAAACTCCGCTCACCGGATATCCCCCATAAATCAGAGGTTCAGGGCGTGATGCTTTATTTGCGTAATGCCGATGAAGTCAAAACAGCAACACAAGCGATCATCGAACGTGTCAAACAAAACTTCCCGCAAGCCAGAATTCATGGATTGTTAGTACAGAGCATGGCTAATCGGGCGGGTACCCAAGAGCTAAGAATTTCTATTGAGCAAGATGAGATATTTGGCCCCTTAATCATGCTTGGGGAGGGAGGGGTTGATTGGATGCATGAAACACAGGCTGCTGTCGCCCTTCCCCCTCTTAATATGGCATTAGCCCGTTATCTGGTGATTCAGGCAATTAAGGGCGGCAAAATAAAATCAGGGGGGTCATTTTTGCCTCTGGATATCCCAGCTCTCAGCCAGTTATTGGTCAGAGTATCCAATCTTCTGATCGATTGTCCCCAAATTACTCGCATGAATATTCATCCACTGCTTGCATCAGGCAATGAGTTCACCCTATTGGATGTGGCCATGGAGTTGACGCCTGTAACAGGCGATCCTCGCAAAAGACTGGCTATCCGGCCTTATCCCAACGAGCTGGAAGAAACTATCCATATAAAAGATAGTCTCGAATGTTTGCTACGGCCAATCCTGCCAGAAGATGAACCTCTGCTGAAGGAATTTATCGGCCAAGTGACAAAAGAAGATCTCTATTACCGCTATTTCAGTGAGATCAGCGAGTTTACTCATGACGATCTTGCCAACATGACCCAAATTGACTATGACCGGGAAATGGCCTTCGTGGCGATCCGTCATCCATCAACAACCCCTGAAATTATTGGTGTCGCTCGTGCCATGGCCGATCCCGATAATATCGAAGCAGAATTTGCGGTATTAGTCCGTTCAGATCTCAAGGGAGTTACGTTAGGCTATCAACTCATGACGAAGCTGATTCACTACACAAGAGAACATGGCATTCAGGCACTGACGGCCATTACGATGCCCGAAAACCGCAATATGATCCAACTGGCAAAAAAACTTGGGTTTAACATCGAGATACAGTTAGAAGACGGCATTGTTAATCTGATGTTGAAGCTATAGCAAAAAATAAATTCAGCATACATTTCATGATAAGTAGGAAAAATTCTCACTTCGTGATTAATCGCACAGACTTAACGCAATCAGCTTAAGAAAGTTAATTCATACTCACAATGAGCCAAACTAATGGTATCATCACCGGATCATTTTGATTCATACACCTTATGATGGTATTGATTCCATCTAAACTAAGAGAAAAAACGCACTGTGATGTTGTCCAAATTTAAACAAGCAAAACACCAACAACACCTTGCACAACTGCCTAAGCTATCGCAATCAGTTGCTGACATTGAGACACTTTATCAAACTAAAATGTTTCGCAGCACCTTATTGGAGCGTATAGCAAATGCCCAACAGCATATTTATATTGCCGCATTGTATTTAGAAAATGATGATGCAGGGCGGGATATTCTGACCGCATTATATACCGCTAAACAAAAACGCCCTGAGCTGGACATAAAAATCCTGGTTGATTGGCACCGTGCTCAACGTGGTCGTATTGGCGCAGAAGCAGTGGCAACAAATGCAGATTGGTACTGTTCTTTGGCTGAAAGCTACCCTGATGTCAACATTTCTATTTTGGGTGTTCCCGTCAACACGCGGGAAGCACTGGGCGTTTTACATCTAAAAGGCTTTATCTTTGATGATACGGTTATTTACAGCGGAGCCAGCATTAACGATGTCTATCTGCACCGCCATGAAAAATATCGCTACGACCGTTATCATTTGCTGCATAATGCTAAACTTGCCGCGATCATGAAGCAATTTATTGATGACAGCATTATTAGCGCTGAAGCCGTAAAAAATTTAACCAGCCACAATCGCCCTCGTAGTCTTGAAATTAAAAATTTGATCCGTCAATTTCGTGCTTCATTGAGAAATGCTGAGTATCACATTGAAAATCAAGCATCAAATGAAGAATTGGCGGTAACCCCTCTTGTTGGATTGGGCAAAAAGAATTTGCTGAATAAAACAATTTGCCATCTGATATCTTGTACCGAAAATAAGTTGGTTATCTGTACCCCTTATTTTAATTTACCTGCCGTGTTGGTGCGTGCAATATCGCGGCTGCTCCGCCAAGGGAAACAAGTTGAGATCATCATTGGTGACAAAACCGCTAACGATTTTTATATCCCACCAGAAGAACCCTTTAAGATCATTGGTGCGTTGCCTTATCTGTATGAAATTAACTTGCGTCGATTTACTAGCCGACTGCAAAAGTTCATCGATAACCAGCAACTCATTATCCGGTTGTGGAAAGATCAAGAGAATACTTATCACTTAAAAGGGGTCTGGGTAGATAATAAATGGCAATTAATTACGGGTAATAATCTTAATCCTCGCGCATGGGGATTGGATCTGGAAAATGCCATTCTTATTCACGATCCCCATCAAGAGATGAAAGAGCAACGGGCAATGGAGTTGGATTGTATCCGTACTCATACAAAAATCATCCATAATTATCAGGAATTGGAGAGTATCCAGCTCTATCCTGTTAAGGTACGTAAACTGATACGGCGCTTACGCCGCATTCGGGTAGACCGATTAATCAGTAGAATACTGTAAAATAGATAATTAATTATCATTTTTTTGCAGCCACCGCAGGAAATGCTTATGGTGATCGTCAACATTGGGGACATCGTGAAAGTGCACAATTTGGTGTATTACTATCAGTCAGTCTCGGTGCAGCAAAAGAGCTTTATGATAGCCGCCCATCAGGAACAGGCTGGAGTTGGCATGATATTGCTTATGATATAGCCGGGGCGATTGCGGGCTATAGTGTATATCAGTCCATGAAGTAATTTTCACATTTTCTTATTTCCAAACGCAAAAAAGCCA